>NZ_JACHDL010000032.1:0-86109 GCF_014201055.1 Paraburkholderia sp. CI2 | reverse complement strand
GTCAAGGGTGTCCCTCGTGCGCAAGCGTCGGAGCGCGCAATTCACCTGCTGACACGGGTTGGCCTGGCCGCAAAAGCCAACGAATATCCGGCACGGCTGTCCGGCGGTCAGAAGCAGCGCGTAGCGATCGCGCGGGCGCTCGCGATGGATCCGGAGGTCATCTTCTTCGACGAGCCCACGTCTGCTCTCGATCCAGCGCTGCGGGAGGATGTCCTGACCGTCATGCGCGACGTTGCCAAAGCGGGCATGACGATGCTGATCGTCACGCACGAAGTGCGGTTTGCGCGAGATGTAGCGGATCGGGTTGTTTTTATGGACGGCGGCGTGGTTGCCGAAGACACGACACCGCAAGCCTTCTTTGGTGAAGGCAGCAGTCCACGGGTAAGGCAGTTTCTGCATCTGATCGAGACCTGAGTATTGAGTACGCCGCGACACCGCCTCGAATCACGCGTAGGGCTTCCGTTGCAAAAGCGTTGGCGGAAGAGTTCGTGCTTTATCGCAAGGAGCAGGAGAGGCGGAAAGCGTCGGCGACGTAACACAGCCCGCTAGCTCAACCGCAAACTCCGCAATACGTCGAGCACATACTTAAGATAGCGAGCAATTCGTGTCTAGTACTAAAGCAATTCAACGTATACATAAAACGTCCCCCGTGCAGACAATGGAGACGTCCTTTTGGGCGGTGGTTCGGCGGGATGGGGAATAGTCATGGAAGCCTCTTCAAACAGTGCCGATCGCGAGTGGAGCGTGTCATTGATCCAGACCAAAATGATCGCGCCGCGTATTCCGTCCGGCTGCGTGCAACGGCTTGCTTTACTCAACAGGCTCGATGAGCGACGACCAGGCAGCGTCGTCGTCGTGACGGCGCCGGCGGGCTTTGGCAAGACCACGTTGCTGACCGGATGGAGCGAAGCGCTGTCGGAGGAAAAGCACCCGGTCGCGTGGCTCAGCCTCGACGGAGAAGACGATGACCCGCAACTGTTCGTCGCCTATCTGGTGGCGGCGCTGTCCCGCGTGGCGGAGGACATCGCGTGGCAAGCGCAGCAATTGCTGAAACTCGATTCACTGACGCCGATCAGAACAGTCATTTCGGTGCTGTTGAATGGCATTGCCGGATGCGGCCGCAGCGTTTTCCTCGTACTCGATGACGTCGATCGTGTGACCGCGAAACCGGTGCTGGCGGTGATCTCTCGTCTGCTGCGCTATGCGCCTGAGAACATGCACGTCATGCTTGGCGCGCGCGCCGAACCCGCGTTGACGCTCGGGCAACTTCGAACGCCGGAGAAGCTGATGCGCATCGGCGCCGAGGATCTGCGCTTTTCGATCGACGATGCACAGTCGTTTTTCGACCGGACAGGTACTGTGCGGCTCGAACGAAGCCACATCGAGCTGTTGAACGAAACGACCGAAGGATGGGTCGCGGGTCTCCAACTGGCCTCGCTTGCGTTAGGTCAGATGCGTGACACGTCCAGGCTCGCCGACAATCTGGCGGGCCCGGGTTCAGGAATCGACCGCTACCTGAACGATACGGTCCTCGCGCATTTGCCGCCGCCGATTCTGACGTTCCTGCTACACACATCGATTCTCGAGCGGCTCAGTCCCGGTGTATGCGATGCGATCATGGGGGATGAAGACGGCGAAAGCGGAGAAAAGCTCGACTGGCTTGAACGGCACAACGTCTTCATCCGACCACTGGACGAAAGGCAAGACTGGTTTCGCTATCACGCAGTGCTATCCGATGCGCTGCGACGGCGTCTCATGCGCCAGATGCCGCAACAGATTCCGGTGCTGCATCGTCGCGCATGCCAATGGTTTGCGGCGCAACGTCTGTGGCCCGAGGCGGTCCGTCATGCTCTGGCCGCCGGCGATTTCGAACTGGCGACGCAGTGGGCGGAGAACTGCGCAATAGACATGCTGGAGCGCGGCGACCCCTACGCGCTGCTCGGGTGGATCAACAAGCTTCCGCCCGATGCCGTTCGTGGACGGTTGCGTTTGCGCCTTGCCAAAGCATGGGCGCTTGCGTTCTCGCTTCAGATCACCCGAGCGTCGAAGGAAATCGGCACGATTGTCGACGAATTCAACCGGAAGCATCACGCGGATGGTGGCGTGATCGACGAAGCGATGCTGGCCGAGGTCAACGTGGTTGCTGCACTGGTCGCCGGTATCGGTGACGACAGCGAGCGTGCGCTTGAACTGGGATGCGCGGTGGACGCGTGCGGTGTGGCAGTTGCACCGTGGGTCAAGCATTACTCGCAAACAGTGCAATCCTTCGGGTTGATCTATCGGGGCAGATTCGACCAGATCCTTCGTATATGGGACCTCGTCAAAAACCGCACGGAAGCCAATCCCGAGCCGCACCACTCGGACCTGCTGCGAGACTCGATGTATGGTTTCGCCGCGCTGATGCATGGCGAGCTGGCCGAGGCGAGACGAACGTTCGAAGCGACGTTGCGGCGCGCCGAGCGTGCTCTGGGGGCTTCGGCGGCTGGCGTGGCGAGCATCGCCGGTTGTGTTGCATACATCTGCTACGAGTGCAATGAACTGCCGAAAGCGCGGGAAATGGTTGCCGGCCGCACGAACATCGTATTGGAGAGCGCTCCGATGGGTGCGCTGGTGCGACACATACTTGCCGCGGCACGCCTGCTGTGGCGTGACGGGGAGACGGGTTCGGCGCTGGCCGTTCTCGAAGACGGCCGTCAGGTCGCGTTGACCCGGCAATGGTTGCGTCTGAAGCTTACCTGCGATGCCGAAGCGGTGCGATTGCTGATCGAAGCCGGCAACCTGGCGCAAGCGAAGCGGATCGCCGACGAGCTGAGCGGGAGCGTCCCAGCGCTATGTGAAGGGCGGAATGGATCGGCTATCGAGAGCTGGACGTACTATTGCATTCTGCAGGCCCGGGTTCAGATGGCCGAAGGCCTCGCTGCCAAAGCTGTCGTGCTTCTCGAGCGCTCGCTCGATACGGTCGCCGCAATGGGCTGGCGTGGCTCCGAGGCGCTCGTTTCGCTTCTGCTTGCCCGTGCGCTTGAACAATGCGGGGAAACCGACAGGGCGCTCGCTATACTCGGCCGCGCGCTGAGCATTGGGGGTGCGATCGGTATCGTCAACAGCTTCGTCGATGAAGGGCAGCCCGTGCGCGCACTATTGCAACGGTTTCGCCGAGGATCGGGCAGCATGGTGACCGCGGAAATGGCCTATGCCGACAGATTGCTCGCGGCGTTCGACGCACGCGATGGTTCCCAATCCGTTCCCCCGAGGTCTGTCAGGGTCATGACAACATCGTCAGATATCCTGAGTGTCAGGGAGTTGGAGATCCTCAACTGCGTTGCGCTCGGACTTTCCAACAAGGAAATCGGGCGATCGTTGAAACTGGCGCCCGAGACCGTCAAATGGCATCTGAAGAACATCTTCGAAAAGCTCAACGTGAGTTCGCGCATCGAAGCCGTGCAGAGCGTCCTGGGTTTTGGCGTTGGCGAGGGGCGCGCCGCAATGTAGCGGTGCGAGGTGGTTCCAGAAGCGCCCCGGCTTGGACATTGCGAGCGACGACGCGAATTTTTCTGCGGAATGGCCGGCCGCGAGCTTATCGAAGTCAATACGCGTGCGGGCCAACCGCGAACACGACCGGAGATTACAATGGCCAGATTGTTACGGCATCCTGCCGTTTTGACCTCACTCCAATGAACGCATCCGAACGTATCGACGAACTGATCGCGGGACTCACCGACTGGCGCGGCGTAACCTTCGCTCGCATCCGTCAATGCGTGCTCGCGGCGGACCCGGCGATCGTCGAGGAATTCAAGTGGATGGGTAGCCCGGTCTGGTCGCGCGACGGCATGATCGCGGTCGCCAACGCGCACAAGGGTAAGGTCAAGCTGACCTTCGCGCATGGGGCGGGCCTGGCCGACCCGGACGGCTTGTTCAACGCAGGCCTCGAAGGCAACGCGCGGCGCGCGATCGACTTCTTCGAGAGCGACGGGGTCGACGAGCGCGCACTGAAAGCGCTGGTGCGCGCCGCAATCGACTATAACCAGAATCATCTCAAGAAGAACATGCGCGGTGCACTGCCGAAAGCCGGCCGTAAGCGGGCGTCTGGCGACGCCTGAGGCCGGCACAGTTTGCTCGCCAGCCCCGCCGCGAACCCCGGTGAGTCGATACCAGAATTGATATCGATATCGCCAAAAATATAATTGGAAAGATATCGACTCGCTCCGTACACTTCACCATCCCTGGACCCTGAGCGGCAACCTTGCGCCGTAGCGCCGGGCGGGCCGCTTCAGTCAAATTGGCCGGTGAGGGTCCCGGCACATGCATCAAGGACCTAGCATGTCGGAAAAAAAGCGGAAATTGCGCTCGGCCGAGTGGTTCGGCACGGCTGACAAGAACGGCTTCATGTATCGAAGCTGGATGAAGAATCAGGGCATTCCCGATCATGAGTTCGACGGGCGTCCCGTGATCGGTATCTGCAACACGTGGTCCGAGCTGACGCCGTGCAACGCGCACTTTCGCAAGCTCGCCGAGCACGTGAAGCGCGGCGTCTATGAAGCGGGCGGCTTCCCGGTCGAGTTCCCGGTGTTTTCCAACGGCGAATCGAATCTGCGTCCGACCGCGATGCTCACGCGCAATCTCGCGGCGATGGATGTCGAGGAGGCAATCCGCGGCAATCCGATCGACGCGGTCGTGCTGCTGACCGGCTGCGACAAGACGACCCCCGCGCTGCTGATGGGCGCGGCGAGCTGCGACGTGCCGGCGATCGTCGTGACCGGCGGCCCGATGCTGAACGGCAAGCTCGACGGCAAGAACATCGGCTCTGGCACCGCGGTGTGGCAGCTGCACGAATCGCTGAAGGCCGGCGAGATCGATCTGCATCAGTTCCTGTCGGCCGAGGCGGGCATGTCGCGCTCGGCGGGCACCTGCAACACGATGGGCACCGCGTCGACGATGGCCTGCATGGCCGAGGCGCTCGGCACGTCGCTGCCGCACAACGCGGCGATTCCCGCGGTCGACTCGCGCCGCTACGTGCTTGCGCATATGTCGGGAATCCGGATCGTCGACATGGCGCTCGAAGACCTGAAGCTGTCGAAGATCCTAACGCGCGAGGCGTTCGTCAACGCGATTCGCGTCAATGCGGCGATCGGCGGCTCGACCAACGCGGTGATTCATCTGAAGGCGATCGCGGGGCGCATCGGTATCGATCTCGAACTCGACGACTGGGTGCGCATCGGCCGCGACACGCCGACGATCGTCGACCTGATGCCGTCGGGCCGTTTCCTGATGGAAGAGTTTTATTACGCGGGCGGCCTGCCGGCCGTGCTGCGCCGGCTCGGCGAAGCGAACCTGCTGCCGCATCCGGACGCGTTGACGGTCAACGGCAAGTCGCTGTGGGACAACGTGAAGGATGCACCCAACACCAACGACGAAGTGATCCGTCCGCTCGACAAGCCGCTCGTCGCCGATGGCGGCATCCGCGTGCTGCGCGGCAATCTCGCGCCGCGCGGCGCGGTGCTGAAGCCGTCGGCGGCGACACCCGGGTTGCTCAAGCATCGCGGACGCGCGGTCGTGTTCGAGAACCTGGAGCACTACAAGGCGCGCATCGTCGACGAGACGCTCGACGTCGACGCGAATTCGGTGCTGGTGATGAAGAACTGCGGGCCGAAGGGTTATCCGGGCATGGCCGAAGTCGGCAACATGGGCCTGCCGCCGAAGCTGCTGAGGCAGGGCGTGAAGGACATGGTGCGCATCTCCGATGCGCGCATGAGCGGCACCGCCTACGGCACCGTGGTGCTGCACGTGACGCCGGAAGCGGCGGCCGGCGGCCCGCTCGCCGCGGTGCAGGACGGCGACTGGATCGAGCTCGATTGCGACGCGGGCACGCTGCACCTCGATGTCAGCGACGCGGAACTCGAGCGCCGTCTCGCGCAGCATGTGCCGCCCCAGCCGCCGGAAGGTGGCGGCTACCGGCGCCTGTATATCGATCACGTGCTGCAGGCCGATGAGGGTTGCGACCTCGACTTCCTCGTGGGGTGTCGAGGTTCCGCGGTGCCGCGGCATTCGCACTGACGCGCCGTTGCAACGGCAACGGCTCGGCCCATGACCGTGCGGGCGATGCATTCGTGCATCGCCCGCATTTTTTTGATCTGTCGTTGGCGTTCGCGGCGCAGCTGCCTTGGATGATGCGCCGCGAACGGCTATTGGCCGAGGTTGTCGACCGCGTCGAGCACGAGCCCGAAGAACTCGTTCGCCGCGGCCGGATTCAGCCAGCGCACGACCACCGTCATGCGCCGCTCCGGTTCGACCCACGTGAACGAACTGCCTGCGCCGACACCGAAATAGCTCGACTCCGGCACGTTCGGGAACACCTTGCGCCCGGTGTTGAGCCACACGAGGTAGCCATAGAACGGCGCGATCGCGCACGGCGTGCGCATGCGCGCGATCCATTCGGACGACAGCACGCGCTGGCCGTTCGCGACGCCGTCGTCGAGCAGCATCTGTGCGACCTTCAACTGATCGTTCGCGCTGACCGATATGCCGCCGCCCCAGTGCGTGCCGCCCGGCACCGACTGCATGCGTCGCCCGTCGATTTCGACCCACGCATTATCGTAGCCGACCCATTGCCAGTTTTCGCTCGCGCCCGAAGGCCGCATGATCGCTTCGCGAAACACCTCGGGCAGCGGCTGACGGAACAGATGCAGCAGCGCGAGCGAGAACTGGTTGATGCGGACGTCGTTGTATTCCCAGTACGTGCCCGGCCGTTGCGGCGGACGCAGATCGCCTTTTTTGCCATCGGGCGGCGCGGCGAAATTGACCGTACGGTAGTGATCCGCCTGATCCGACAAACCGAAGTACGTGCCGCGCCATTCGCTCGTTTGCTGCAGTAGATGCGCCCAGCTGATCGGCGCGTTGTGTTCGTCGTCGAAGCCGATGTCGGGTACGCGCACGCGCACCGGTTCGTCGACGTCGGGCAACAGGCCGCGATCGTGAGCGACGCCGGCCAGCAGCGCGAGGTACATCTTCGCGACACTGAAGGTCAGGTCGGCGCGATCCGGTTCGCCCCAGCTCGTCAGCACGCGGCCGTCGACGGCGATCGCGCCCGACACCGGCCCGCGATCATGCACGGGACCGAGCAGCCTGTTCCACGGCGGCGGGTCGTTCACGTGCACACCCCATGCGCCGCCCACATGGCGGTCCCAAAGCGATTCATGATCCACCGCGAACTGCACGGCTTGCTGCAAACGGTCTTGCATGGATAAGGTCCTGTCGGTTCAACGAAGCCCGCGAGGCAGAGACTCAGCGTGCGTGCAGTCGCACGCGTGCCCACATCACGGTGAAAAGGCTGAGCACGGCCGCGAGCATCAGATAGAGTCCGGGCGCGAGATTATTGCCGGTCGCCGCGATCAGCGCGGCAACGGCGAGCGGCGTGAAGCCCCCGAACACGGTGGTGCCGATGTTGTAGCCGAACGCCATGCCGGTCGTGCGCGTGCGGGTCGGGAACAACTCGGACATCAAGGCCGGAATCGGCGCGAAGTAGGTCGCCTTCAGCAACGCGACCCACGTGACCGCGGCAAGCAACGAGCCGAGCGACGGGCGCGCGTTCATCAGCACGAAGGCGGGATACACGGTCGCGAAGAACAGCACGCCGGCGCCGAGCATGATGCGCACGCGGCCCACCTTGTCCGACAGATGACCGACCACCGGCGTGAGCATCATCATGATCAGACCGGCCGCGAGCGTCGCGATGAAGCCCGACGACGGTGCGAGTCCGAGCTGCCGCGCCGCGTAGGTCGGCATGTAGAGCAGCATGTAGTTGGCCGTGGTGGTCAGCACGAGCACGCCGATCGACACGAGCACCCGTTCCTTTTGCGTCGCGAGCAGTTCTCGCACCGGCGCGGCGGATTTTTCCGCGCGCTCGAACTCCGGCGTTTCGTCGATGCGGCGGCGAATGTAGAGCCCGACCGGACCGATCAGCATGCCGAACAGGAACGGAATGCGCCAGCCCCAGCCTTCGAGTTGCGCGGTCGTCAGCGTGCTCGTCAACACCGCGCCGAACAGCGACGCCAGCACCGTGCTCGCGCCCTGGCTCGAGAACTGCCAGCTCGCCATGAAGCCTTTGCGCTCCGGCGCATGTTCGATCAGAAACGCGGTCGAACTGCCGAACTCGCCGCCCGCCGAGAATCCCTGCAACAGCCGCGACGCGAATACGCCGATCGGCGCGAGCACGCCGATCGCCGCATACGACGGCATCAACGCGATCATGCTGGTGCCGAGCGTCATCATCGCAATCGATAGCGTCAACGATGCCTTGCGGCCTTTGCGGTCGCTGAACGAGCCGAGCGCGAGCGCGCCGATCGGTCGCGCGAGATACGACAGCGCGAAGGTGCCGAGCGTGAGCAGCAGCGACACGGTGCGGTCGTGCACCGGAAAAAACGTGCGCGACAGCACGGCCGCGAAGTAGCCGTACACGACCAGATCGTAGAACTCCAGTGCGTTGCCGATCGAGGTCGCGAGAATCAGCCGCGATACGCTCGAGCGCGAAGTGTGCCGCGCGAGCGCGTCGGCGGTGGTGACGGAGTCCATGCTCATGACGAAGTCCTCTGGCGGCATTGGGAGGCGCGCCGGCAGTGTCGCGTGAGCGGCGCGGGCGCGGGATCGAAGCGTGTGACCCGATGTTGGGGTGGACGATATTTATAGACAATTACAATATTTGGCAGATATCGTTGCCGAAACGGCAAAGCGGGATCGAGATGACCCAGCTATTCGATATCGCATGCAGTCTCGAAGGCCTCGCGTTCGATCCGGCGTTCGTCGAATTGCTGACGGGCGCGATCGAGAATCCGGCGTTGCTCGACTGATTCCGCGCCGCAAAAGAAAAAGCGCCCCGTAGGGCGCTTTCCATCGATTCGATCAGGCAGGGAACACAGATGTTCCCCACCGCGAACCGTCTGCTTAGAACTTGTGACGCAGACCGAGACGGAACGCCAGCTGGTTGTCGGCGCCGACGCCCGACGTGCTGAAGTAGCTCGAGCTCGAACCGATCTGTGCCTGCAGATCCTGCGTGCCGTTGCGGCCCGACGCGATCTGATAGATGCCCAGTACGTACACGTCCGTGCGCTTCGACAGCGCGTAGTCGCCGCTCAGGTCCACCTGGTTCCAGTGACCGACGTTCGCGCCGCTCAGGTGCATGTACGTGTAGCCCGCGCCTGCCGTGATAGCCGGCGTGACCGCGTACTTCGCGCCTGCTTCGTAGGCGGCGAACGTGGTCGACCCACCCGAGATCGGTGCGAGGCGCGTGTTCGTGTACAGGGCCCACAGCGTCGCCGGGCCGAATGCGTAGCGGCCGCCAACGCCGAACGTGCGCAGATCCTGGATCTGGCCGTTGCCGATCGTCGGGAAGGTGACGTTTGCCAGCGAAGTCGAGAAGGCCGGCGATGCCTGGCCCGGATAACGGATGTCCGTGTACGCCGCGCCGATACCGAACGGGCCGTTCGCGTAGTTCGCGCCGAAGCTGTAAGCGCGCGACGAACCTGCCACCGGGGCAGCGGACGTGCCCGTACCCGGCGTGCCGGCAAAGCCGCCTGCCGTGTTCGAGAAGCCGTACATCGCGCCGAAGGTCAGGCCGGAGAAGTTCGCGCTGCTGAACTTGACCGAGTTGTTGATACGGCTCGACGTGAGCTGGTCGACGTCGTTGATGTGGTAAGCGTAGTTGCCCGCGACGGTCTGGCCGCCGGTCGCGTAGTTGGAGCCGAGGTAGTCGGTCGAGAACGAGTACTGGCGACCGAACGTCAGCGAGCCGACGTTGTTCTGCGACACGCCGACGTACGCCTGGCGCCCGAACATCGCGCCGCCCTGGCCGGCGGTGCCGTTCCCGCTGTTGAAGCCGTTTTCCAACACGAACAGCGCCTTCAGGCCGTTACCGAGGTCTTCCGTGCCACGCAGGCCCCAACGGCTGCCGTTCGCGACGCCGTCGTCGTACTTGGTCAGGCTGCTGTGGCCGGTGGCCGTTTTCGAGTTGTTCACGTAGCTGATACCGGCATCGATCAGGCCGTACAGCGTGACGCTGCTTTGTGCGTGAGCGGCGGAGGCGAAGACGGCAAACGTAGCGGCGGTCAGGATTTTCTTGTTCAACATACTTCTCCGAGTTAGCAAATTTTGGCGATCGCGACGCGCTGCTCTGCGGCAACGTCGCGCGATGGCCGGCAATTTAAGGGAACGCTGAGTAAGGTATGTGACATTGAAAGATTTCTTTCGCGGTGTCGTGTCGGCGCGACACTTTGCGTGCGCACTGGAGGCAGGTGTATCGGTGGCGGGGCGGGTCGGTCGACCCTGGAGCGAGGCTGGACGCGTGGCAGCGAATCGCCCGCCTGGCGGCGGGCGATCGGTGATTTCAGCTGGTGCGTGAAAATTCAGTTACATGGCCGGCCGCGACAGCAGCGACGGTCGCAGCGGCTCTGGCGTCAGTTGCTCAGCAACGAGCCGCTGCGGAACGGCGTCTGGCCGGCGATGCGCGCGAATTCGAGGCCGGCCGTCGCGAAACGCGCCAGATGCCGCGCGTACAGCACGCCGGCCACGGAGTTTTTGATCGTGACGACGCGGTCCGTCAACGGATCGACGATGTCCGCGATTTCCTGGCCCACGTCCACCCACGTGCCGACCGCGCAGCGGTAGACGAGCACGCCGCTGATCGGCGCGACGAGCGGCTCGGCGCCTGCGAGCGGCGTCGCCGCGAATTCGAGCGCCGGCATCGGCGCCGGCTCGCCGTCGACTACGCCGCGCGAGGTCAGATACTCGATGATCGCCTGCGCGTCTTTTTCCGCGAGTTCGTACGACACATCGCGCTGGCCGCGCAGCTCGATCGTGACCGAGATGCCGCCGTTCGGGATCGGGAAGCGCTCGCCGAAACGGCCGCGCAGATCCGACCAGCAGAAGCTGTGGATCTCGTCGAACGGATTGCCGACCGAATTCAGCGCGAGCAGCGACGCCTTCGCGTCCAGGTAGCGCGCGAGCGGCTCGACTTCGGGCCACAGGTCCGGATTGGTGTACAGGTGCATCGCGGCTTCCCAGTCGCAATGCAGATCGAGCACGACGTCGGCGTCGTACGAGAGCTTTTGCAGCGCGAGGCGTTGCGAGCCGAGTTCGGTGGTCGGCTGCTGCGCGTCGAGCGCTTCGCGCATCGCCGTGCGGATGGCGGCGCGGTTCGCGTCGATGTCGCTGGTCAGACGCGATTCGATGAACGGCTGCACGAGTTCCGCGAGGTCGTAGAAGTTGCGGTTGAAGTTCTGCGCGCTGCCGGTTTCGAAGCGGCCGAGCATCTGGCCGAGCAGATGCTGATTAAGGCCGATCGGATTCGGCACCGGCACGACCACGACTTCGCCACGCAGCTTGCCCGCGGCTTCGAGCGCGGCCAGCTTGCGGCGCAGCGACCACGACACCAGCATCCCGGGCAGTTCGTCCGCATGCAGCGACGACTGGATATAGATTTTCTGGCCGCCGCCGGGACCGTAGTGGAAACTCGTCAGTTCACGGGCGGTGCCAAGCGACGGGGCGATCAGCGGATGGGTCAGGGTTTGCATGGTTTTGGCTTCGCGGCCCGGTCGGAGCAGCCGCGCTAGGTGGTTGATTGCAAGGGGAAAGATGCGCGCCGGCAGCGCGCGTGGTCCGCATGCGCGGACTGCGGCAACCTGTCTCAGGGGAGCCGCGTCTCGCACGATCTTAGCCGATATGCCACACGATGTGGCTTGATGTGGCTAGATGTGGAGCCGCAAAAACAAAACGGGCTCCGCGTCGCGGAGCCCGTTTCGGACACGCTGCCGGCGCGCCGTACGGCGCGCGTGGGCAATTTAGCTGCCGTACACGTCGAAGTCGAAGTACTTCTTCTCGATCTTCTTGTAGGTGCCGTCCTTGATCATGTCGGCGATCGCCTTGTCGACCTTCACCTTCAGATCGGTGTCTTCCTTGCGCATGCCGATGCCGGCGCCATTGCCGAGGATCTTCGGATCGTCGAGGTCCTTGCCGACGAACGCGAAGCCCTTGCCGCGCGGCGTCTTCAGGAAGCCCTGGTCAGCCTGCACCGCGTCTTGCAGCGCTGCGTCCAGACGGCCCGAGATCAGGTCGGCGTAGACCTGGTCCTGGTTCTGATACGCCACGACTTTCGCGCCCGCCGGTTCCCAGTAGGTCTTCGCGTAGGTTTCCTGGATGGTGCCCTGTTCGACGCCCACCGTCTTGCCCTTCAGCGATTCAGCGGTCGGCAGGATGCCCGAGCCCTGCTTCGCGACGAGGCGCGTCGGCGTGTTGAACAGCTTCGACGAGAAAGCGATCTGTTCGGCGCGTTGCGGCGTCATCGACATCGACGACAGCACGCCGTCGAACTTCTTCGCCTTCAGTGCCGGGATCATGCCGTCGAAGTCGTTTTCCACCCACACGCACTTCGCACCGACGCGCTTGCAGATTTCGTTGCCGAGGTCGATATCGAAGCCAACGAGCTTGCCGTCCGCGCCTTTCGACTCGAACGGGGGATAGCTGGCATCAACACCAAAACGGATCGTCGACCAATCTTTAGCGTGCGCGCCAATCGAGACGGTGGCAAGCAGAGCAACCGTCAAAGCCGCTAGCAGTTTTTTCACTGTTTTTACTCCTCGGTGTAGTTCAATTACGCCCTCGGCGGTTGTGCCGCCTCGGGACGCCCGGCGCGACTCGCAAACGGGCTTCTGGTCAGGATGCAAGCCGGGGTGGCCTGCAACGCGCGCCAAGCTTATCAGTTCAAAAATATTGGGAAGCTAGTAAAACACCGGATGGCGCGGAGGAGGCCCTCTAGAGCAACGCTTGCGCCCCAGCCGGTGTGGCCGGATCGTACACCGTTGGTAGGGTTTGCGTAACGCGGATGCAATGCACGAGCGGTAATACGAAGGGCCGGCGAGCGTAATCGACTGGGATTTACGCCGGTTTTCTCGCGAGTTCACCGAAGACCGGTTTGAAACGCGAGTTTGAAACGTGGACGGATCGTTAAAGCTCGCGGCTGAATTTGCCGTTAATTAAGAACAGCCTCGAGGCTATTGCCTTGCACGTTATTACCAGCACCGATATTTTTGCCCCGCCGTTTCGAACCGGTGCAAAAACAAAGGCTTTGGCGCTATCATCGATGCTCCCTGCGTTGGACGCCGGCCGCCCGCGCAGGCGGGGATCGCTCGGGCGCAGGTCGTCGGATGGCCGTCAAGATTCAAATTCCGCGCGTTTGCGCTCGCTCAAATGGCCTTTCTGCTCAACGGTGTTATGCATGCACACGATGTTGTTCACGGCGGATCGAACAGGCTGTCGTAAACAGACTTTTAAGCGACAAATCGCGAGCGCCGGCGTGCGGGCTCGCGCGGCATTATTGCAACGCCGTTTTTTTGACAGTTTTTTGTCGAGCGTTACATCGGGATTTTCATCGATTGGCTCATCCGGATTTTCGTGCGACGTTTTTTCCGGGGTTTTACCCCGCGTGTCGCGCGTTCTGATAGGCGCATTGCTGTGCGCGGGTTTCGGCGCGGCGACGCCCGCAGCGGCCGCCGAGAAAGTGCTGCACGTTCTCGCATGGCCCGGCTATGCGGACCCGGACGTCGTGAAGGCGTTCGAAGCGCGCTACGGCGCGAAGGTCGAGGTCACGCTCGTCGATTCCGATGAGGCGCTGTGGGCGCAGATGCACAGCAAGGGCGCGCCGCCGTTCGACGTACTCGCCGCCAACACCGCCGAAATCCGCCGCTATACGCAGGCGAATCTGCTCGCGCCGCTCGATCTCGCGAGTCTGCCGAATACGAAGAAGCAGTTGCCGCGTTTCCAGGCGCTCGGCTCGATCGACGGCCTGACCTCGGCGGGCAAGGTATACGCGATTCCGTTCACGTATTCGTCGATGGGACTCATCTACGATCGCAAGCAGATTCCGGTTGCGCCGCATTCGATGCTCGAACTGTGGAACCCGCGCTATCGTGGCAAGGTGCTCGACTTCAATAGCGCGCAGCACAACTTCTCGTTCACCGCGCTTGCGCTCGGCTATCCGCATCCGTTTCAACTCGACCCCGCGCAGATGCGTACGATCGCGCACAAGCTCGTCGATCTGCGCCGCAACCTGCTGACCTACTACACGCTGCCCGAGGAGGCGACCGCATTCTTCATCCAGCACAAGGTCGCGTTGATGTTCGGCAACTACGGCACGCAGCAGGTGCAGTTGCTGCGGCGCGCGGGCGCCGACGTCGGCTACGTGATTCCGGACGAAGGCGCGCTCGCGTGGCTCGATTGCTGGTCGATGACGCGCGCGGCGAGCGACCAGCCGCTCGCGCTCGCATGGATCAACTACATGCTCGAGCCGAGCGTGAGCGCGTTGCTGACACAGCGCCAGGGGCTCGCGAACACGCTGACCGAGCCGGCCGAAGGCAGCGCCAACGCGCACATCGTCTGGATCAGTCCGGTGGAAGATATCGAGCGCCGCGAGCAACTGTGGACGCGCATCGTGTCGGGCGACCGTTCGGAGCGCTTCTGATGCTGCATCGCGGCCTGACCTTCAAGCTATCCGTGCTGCTCGCGTGCATCGGCGTGCTGGCGTCGGGCGCGACCGGCTATTACGCGTATCGCGCGAATCGCACGATGCTGGTCAACGAAGCGGAGCACAGCCTGCAGACGTCGACGGAGCTGCTCGGCCAGCGCATCGCGGTATCGATCGACGACGTCGCGGCGGACGCGCTCGTGCTCGCGACGATGCCGTCGTCGGTGAGCGTCGCGCAGACCGACGACGGTATCGGCCCGAACCTCGGCCGCGAGCGGCTCGCGCAGGTGTATTCGAGCTTCATGCTGCACCACCCGGAGTATCTGCAGGTGCGGCTGATCACGCGGCAGCATCACGGTCTCGAACTGATCCGTTTCGATCGCGACAGCGATGGCCTCGTGCGCGTAGAGGGTGACGATTTGCAGGAAAAAGCTCAGTTTCCCTACGTATTCGAAACGCTCGCGTTTTCGCCGGGCCGCATCTACACGTCGCCGATTTCGGTCAATCACGAATCCGGCACGCATGCGGCGCAAGGCAAGCCGACGCTGCGTCTCGGCACGCCGATCGCGGATGCGCGCGGCACGGTGGTCGGCGTCGTCGTAATCGACGTCGATCTGGCCGGCATGCTGCGGCGTTTGCAGAGCGATCTGCCGAGCGACTATCAGGTCTATCTGGCGAACGAGTGGGGCGACTTCCTGATCCATCCCGACGCGTCGAAAACCTTCGGCTTCGACCGCGGCCGGCGCGTGCTGATGCAGGACAGCTTCCCGGCCACGAAGCAGCTGTTCGAGCAACGCCAAAGCGAGGTGCTCATCAACGGTCTCGCGAGACCCGGCGAGGCGGCCGGCCGTGTGCTCGCGTTCGTGCGGCGGCCGTTCGGCGGTTCCGAGGGCAACCGCTTCATCGTGCTCGGTCTCGCGAAGCCGCTCGAGGACGTGCTGACCGGCGCCAATCAGCTCGGTACGCGGATCATTCGCATGGTGCTGGTGTTCAGCGCATTGTCGGTACTGCTGGCGATCCTGTTCGCGCGAGCGCTGACCAAGCCGCTGCATCTGCTCGCGTATGCGGCGACGCACCTGTTCGCCGACCACGCGATGCACACCTTACCGCTCAAACGCACCGACGAAATCGGCGTGCTCGCGCGCTGCTTCGAGCGTTTGCGTTGCGAAATCCGCGCGCAGATGGATACGCTGCACAGCAAGCAGAGCGAGCTCGTGCATCTGGCCTCGCACGACGTGCTGACCGGTTTGCCGAACCGCATGCTGTTCATGCAGAAGCTCGAGAACGCGATCGAGGAGGCAAGCTTCCGCCGCGAAGGCCTCGCCGTGCTGTTCGTCGACCTCGACCGCTTCAAGCAGATCAACGATCAGTTCGGTCACTCGGTCGGCGACAAGGTGCTGGTCGCGGTCGCACGCCGTCTGAAGGACGTGCTGTATGCCGGGGACGTGGTCGCGCGGCTGGGCGGCGACGAATTCATCGTGCTGATCGAAGGGCAGCGCGCGGCCGAGGTCACGCCAGAAATCGCCGAGCGCATCATGGACGCGCTGAACGAAACGCTGACCGTCGACGGCAATAGCATGACGGTCGGCGCGAGCATCGGCATCAGCGAGTTCCCGCACGACAGCGGCAATGCCGAGGAACTGCTGCTGAACGCCGATGCCGCGATGTATGCGGCGAAATCGGGTGGCCGTTGCGCGTATCTGCGCTATCAGGATCTGCTCGCCATGCGACTCGACGAACAGGCTGGGCAGGCGAGGGCTGCCCAGGCCCAGCTGGCCCACGCGCACGCCGCGCGCGATGCGACCGAGGGGCGCGAGGCGGAGCCCACCGCGTGACGCGGTTTTACCCGCGCCGCTGAGGGTTTTCTATTGCCACGCCGCGATCGCGCCGCGAATGAGCCGGAGCGTGTGCCGTTGTCGACCTGAGAAGCAGGCGCGCTCAACCAGCCCACTCAAACGATCCGCACCCCTGCGCGATAAGTCGCGCGCGGCACCGGCAGCTTGTCGAGCATCGTCACGCGCACGAGATCCGCGCGCAGGCCGGGCTCGATCGCGCCGCGGTCCGTGAGACCGGCGGTGCGCGCCGGCTCGGCCGAGACCGTTGCCATCGCGCGCGGCAGCGACCAGCCCGCTTTTTCGACGAGATCGAACACCGCGGTCAGCAAGCTCGACGGCACGTAATCCGACGACAGAATGTCGAGCAGGTCCGCGCGCGCGAGTTCGAGCGCCGACACGTTGCCCGAATGCGAGCCGCCACGCACGATGTTCGGCGCGCCCATGATCGTCGCGATGCCATGCTCGCGCGCGGCTTGCGCGGCGATGCGCGTGGTCGGGAATTCGGCGAGCACGATGCCCTCGGCCTTCGCCTGTTCGACGTGCTCGATCAGCGTGTCGTCGTGGCTCGCGACCGGAATGCCGAGCCGCCGGCAACGCGCGACGATCTCGCGGCGGTGCTCATCCGCGTAACGCTCCTGTTCGACCGCGAGTTCGGCGAGCGTGCTCGCGACACGCTCGTCGCTCATCTTGCCGTTGCGCTCCTGGAAGCGGCGCCATTGCTCGGGGTCGTGCCATTGGCGCTGGCCCGGCGTATGGTCCATCACCGACGCGAGCCGCAGCAGCGGATGCGCGCACAGCGAATCGAATACCTCGAGCACGTCGGCGGTCGCGATCTCGCAGCGCAGATGCAGAAAGTGCTCGGCGCGCAGCAGTCGACGCGTGGACAGCCGCAGCAGCGAATCGGCGCATTGCGTTTGCACATCGCGGTTACGCAGCCCAACGTTCGAGCGCGAGCCGATGGCGAGCGCGTCGAATACCGTCGTGATGCCGGCTGCGGCGACCTGCGCGTCGTGAATCACGAAGGCCGCGTCGGTATTCCATTCGACGCCGGGACGCGGCACGAGGTGCTTCTCGAGGTTGTCCGTATGCAGTTCGATCAGACCGGGCAGCAGATAATCGCCGTCCCAGTCTTCGGCGTCGCGCGCCAAACCCGCGCCGCGTTCGACGTCGCGAATCACGCCGTCTTCCACGCGCACGGTGCCAATGAATTCTTCGTCTCGCGTCACGATGCGAGCGTTGCTGATCAACATCGACTTGCTCCGTAGTCAGTCGGGACTGGTGTCAATTTAGTGCCGCAGCGGCGGCCGCAGTTCCAGGCGGCGCGTCGCGACCTTGTTGCGGGTCTCTTCGTCGTGAAAGATACCAACGATCGCCGCGCCGCGCTCGCGCGCCTCGACGATCAGATCGGCCACAACGTCGCGGTTTTCCGCATCGAGCGAAGCGGTCGGTTCGTCGAGCAGCAGCAGCGGATGTTCGGCGATCAAACCTCGCGCGATGTTCACGCGTTGCTGTTCGCCGCCCGAAAATGTCGCGGGCGCGAGGGACCACAGACGTTCCGGCACGTTCAGCCGCGCGAGCAATTCAGCGGCGCGCGCGTTTGCTTCAGGTTCGGCGACGCCGTGCAAGACCAGCGGCTCGGCGACCAGCGCAAGCGTCGGCACGCGCGGGATCACGCGCAAAAACTGGCTCACATAGCCGACCACGCGACGGCGCAGCCGCAGCACGTCACGCGGTTCGGCACCGGTGATTGCAATGGGCCGGCCTTGATCGCTGGTGTCGCGGATCGCGATCGAGCCGCTGCTCGCCAGATAGTTGCCGTACAGACAGCGCAGCAGCGTGCTCTTGCCCGCACCCGACGGCCCGACCAGCACCACGCATTCACCGCGCTCGACCTCGAGCGACACGTTCGCGAGCGCGTCGATTCGCACGCCGCCCTGGCCGTGCAGCGTGAAAGTCTTGCCGATGCCGATGGCGCGCAGCATCAGCGCCGCGTTGTCGGCGAAAGCGCGCTCGCCGTGGCGTGCATCGCTGCGTGCGTCAATGACTACCTCAGTGGATTGCATCGTAAACCTCAAACCGGAAGAACCGAGGAAACCAGCGTTTGCGTATACGGGTGCTGCGGATCGTCGAGCACCTGATCGGTCAGACCCGCCTCGACGACTTCGCCCGCCTGCATCACCATCAGCCGATGCGCGAGCAGACGCGCGACGCCGATATCGTGCGTGACGATCAGCACCGACAGATGCAGCGTCGAGCTCAGCGTGCGCAGCAAATCGAGCAGACGCGCCTGCACGGACACGTCGAGACCGGCGGTCGGTTCGTCCATGAACACCAGACGCGGACCGGTGACGAGATTGCGCGCGATCTGCAGACGTTGCTGCATACCGCCCGAAAACGCGGCGGGGAATTCGTCGATGCGCGTGGGGTCGAGCTCGACGTGCTCCATCCATTGCGTGGCTGTGCGGCGAATTTCGCCGTAGTGGCGCGCGCCGACCGCCATCAACGGCTCGCCGATGTTGGCGCCGGCCGATACGCCGCTGCGCAGGCCATCGCGCGGATTCTGCTGCACGAAGCCCCACTCGGTGCGCGTCAGCAGACGGCGGCGCGGCTCGGACAGCGCGCGCAGATCGAGCGAGTCGCCATGCGACGCGGTGTAGTGCAGCGAGCCGCTATCGGCCTCGGTCTTCAGCGCCAGCGTGTTGAGCAGCGTGGTCTTGCCCGAACCCGATTCACCGACGATGCACAGCACTTCGCCCGGATACAGATCGAAACTCACGTTGCGGCAACCGTTGCGGCCGCCATATTGTTTGGTGAGCGCGCGTGCGCTCAGAAGCGGCGTCATGCGGATTCTCCTTCGCGCGTGGCGTGGGGCAGCGGCGCTTGCGCTTCGATAGCGCCGTCGCCGTCGCCGCGCCGCCCGTGACAGTAGTCGCTGTCCGAGCACACGAACATGCGCGTGCCCGCATCGTCGACGATCATCTCGTCGAGAAAGCTTTCCTTCGATCCGCACAGCGCACACGCGTGCTGCCACTTCTGCACTTCGAACGGATGATCGTCGAAGTCGAGGCTGCGCACCGGCGTATAGGGCGGAATCGCGTGAATGCGGCGCTCGCGGCCCGCGCCGAACAGTTGCAGCGCGGCGTTCATATGCATCTTCGGATTGTCGAACTTCGGGATCGGCGACGGCGAGCTCAGATAGCGATGATTGACGATCACGGGGTAGTCGTACGTGGTCGCGATGCTGCCGTGATGCACGATGTCCTCGTACAGTTTCACGCTGATCAGCCCGTAATCGGCGAGCGCATGCAGCGTCTTGCATTCGGCGACGCGCGGCTCGAGCCGGTACAGCGGCTCGGGCATCGGCACCTGATAGACGAGGATCTGCCGCTCGGTCAACGGCGTTTCGGGAATCCGGTGCCGCGTCTGGATGATCGTCGCTTCGCTCGTGTGCCGCGTGGTCGCCACACCCGTGGTGCGCGCGAAGAAGCGGCGGATGTTGACGGCGTTGGTGGTTTCGTCGGAGCCCTGATCGATGACCTTCAGCGTGTCCGTCCTGCCGATGATCGCGGCCGTCACCTGGATGCCGCCGGTGCCCCAGCCGTACGGCAGCGGCATTTCGCGCGACGCGAACGGCACCTGGTAGCCCGGCACGGCGACTGCCTTCAGCAGCGCGCGGCGCAGCATGCGCTTGGTCTGCTCGTCGAGATACGCGAAGTTGTAGCCGTGCGCGGCGGTGTCGCATGAGGTGTTGGCAACAGCGGTGTCGGGCGCGTTCATGCTGCCTGCTCCTTGTCGGTGGCGCGGCTTGTTTCATCGTTGCTGCGATGCTGGGCGCGCAAACGCCGCACCAGTTCCAGCTCCGCCTGGAAGTCGACGTAATGCGGCAGCTTCAGGTGCTGCACGAAGCCCGACGCCTCGACGTTGTCGCTATGCGACAGCATGAACTCGATGTCCTGCGTCGGTGACGCGAGCGTCTCGCCGAGTTCTTCGGCGCGCAACGCGCGATCGACGAGCGCCATCGCCATCGCCTTGCGCTCCGAGTGGCCGAACGCGAGGCCGTAGCCCTGCGTGAAGGTCGGCGGCACCGTGCCGCTGCCCGCGAACTGGTTGATCATCTGGCATTCGGTGATGTCGATATCGCCGATGTCGACCGCTTCGCCGAGTTCGTCGAGGTCCATCTCGACCGCGATCGTGCCGAAACGGATCTCGCCCGCGAACGGATGCGAGTGCGCGTAGCCGCGTTGCGTCGCATAGCCCATCGCGAGCAGAAAGCCTTCGTCGCCGCGCGCGAGATTTTGCAGACGCGTCGCGCGGCTCGCCGGAAACGCGAGCGGTTCACGCGACAGGTCGCCGGGTTCCGCGCCGTCGGGTGTCGGGCGCTCCTGTTCGATCAGGCCTTCCTTGTCGAGCAGCGACACGACTCGCGGCATCGATTCTGACGCTGGCGGTTCTTGCGGAACGGGCGCGTTGCCGCGCGTCACGTCCTGCCGTGCGTCATCACCATCGGCCAGCAACGCGAAATCGAGCAGACGCTGCGTGTAGTCATAGGTCGCGCCGAGCAGCTGGCCGCCGGGCAGGTCCTTGAACGTCGCCGAGATGCGCCGCTCGACCTGCATCGTTTCGGTATCGATGGCGCGCGTATAGCCGAAGCGCGGCAACGTGGTGCGATACGCGCGCAGCAGGAAAATCGCCTCGACCAGATCGCCGGCCGCCTGCTTGATTGCGAGCGCCGCAAGCTCCTCGTCGTAGACCGAGCCTTCGGTCATCACGCGTGCGACCGCGAGCCGCAACTGCTCGCGAATCTGCGCGACGCTCAGTTCGGCGATTCGCGTATCGCCGCGGCGCGCTTTGTCGAGCAGGCGCCACGACGCTTCGATCGCGCGTTCTCCACCTTTGACGGCAACGTACATCAGTTCACCTTCGCTTCGGTTGTGCGCGGCAGGCCGATCACGCGCGGGCCGCAAACCAGATAACAGTCGATGCCGCACGGAAACAGCGGCGCGAGCATTGCGCGTTCTTGCCAGAACCGCGCGGGAAGACCGACCGGCGAAATCGTTTCGGCATCCAGAATGCCGGGGCCGCTCAGCGTGACCGCTGCGCCGCCCGTCAGCGCGTCGACGCGGATCAGCAACGTGGCCGATTGTTCCGGTGACTCGGCGCTGCCGGGCGCGAAGCTTTCGAGCGATGGCAACGCGTCGGCATCGTGCACATACACGAACGCGGCGTTGCCGGGCGCATCGACGAGCGGCGCGCCGGTATGAAAACGCAACGCCGACGCGAGCGCGGGATCAGGCTGCGCGAGCCACACCGGCGTCGCGTAGTCGCAGAGCGTCAGCAGTGCGGCAAACGCGGCGGGTTCGACCGGCGTGTTGCGCAACTCGGGCAGCACGTCGCGGATCACGCCGATCGTGCCGGGCCGCGACAACGCGTCGAGCAGCGTGCGAAACACGGCTTGGGTATCGTGGACCGGGTCCGCGAAACCCGGCGTCAGCGTGGACAACGCAATCGGTGAACGTTCCATCAGTCGCCTCGCACCATCGTGAAGAATTCGACGCGCGTCGCCGCGACGTCCTGTTGCTGTTGCGCGCCCCGGGCCTGCTGTTGCGCGGCGAATGGCTCGATCAATTGACGATGCAGGCTGTCGTGATGCTCGGGCATCTGCAGCAAGGCATCGGCGAGCGCGGCAAGTTCGGCGCGACGGCGGTCGCGTCCCAGATGGCAGGCGACGCCGACGGTGGCTTCGGCGTCGCCGCTGGCATGCAGACGCAGCGTGGCGCGCGTGACCGTGGCTTCGCCGAGATTGAACGGATCGCCGCTGCCGCCGATGCGCCCGCGCACCATCGCGAGGCCGATTTCAGGGGGGCGCAGCCAGTCGTAGGCGGGGGTGGGGCGGCCTTGCAGCGCGCGCTGCAGCGCGGCTTCGAGGTCGGCGCGCGGCGTGCGCGCCAGCACGGCCATCCAGGCGCGCCGCGCCGCCGAAGACACGGCCGGCAACGGCGAAGACGGTGGATGGGGTGGAACGGAACTCGGGCTCATCGGATTTCCTGTCGATCCAGCGAGTGGGCATTGAAGCATCTATTCATCTAAACGTCTAGACGTTTATAAGCATAGTTGTCTGGACTGTTGTGCGCGGCGGACGTTCATATTTTCATCACGGCTCGCGCACTACAATGCACGTCATGGCGATCATTTGAACCGAAGGGAATGACAGCACCATGACATCGAACGACAGCGCGGCGCCGGCCACGACGCTCGAACGCGGCGCGGGCGTGGCCGTCTGGAGACAGATCGAACAGATTCTCGCCGCAGAGATCACGGCAAGCGGGTTCGGCGAAGAAGGGCGGCTGCCGAGCGAGGGTGAGCTGGCGAAGCGCTTCGACGTCAACCGTCACACGGTGCGCCGCGCGATGCTCGGCCTCGCCGCGCTCGGCCTCGTCAGCGTCGAGCAGGGGCGTGGCACGTTCGTGCAGCCCGGCGCGATCGACTATTCGATCGGCCGCCGTACGCGTTTCACCGAGAACCTGCGTCAACAACACCACTCGCCCGCGGGCACGATGCTGTCGGCCGCGCGCGTGAAGGCCGAGCCCAGTGTCGCGAAGGCGTTGGGTCTGCGCGCGGGCGCGGCGGTCTATCGCATCGAATCGCTGAACGCGTCGGACGGCGTGCCGCTCACGTACGCGCGCAGCTGGTATCCGGCCGCGCGTTTTCCGGATTTGCCGGAGGTCGTGCAACGCCTCGGCGGCACGACGAAAGCGCTGGCCGAATTCGGCGTGGACGATTATCTGCGCAAGTGGAGCCGCATCGGCAGCGTGCTGCCCGAGCCGGAAGTCGCGCGGCGGCTCAACATCAACCGTCAGCAGCCGGTGCTGTGGGTCGAGAACGTCGACGTCGATCTGCGGGGCACGCCGGTCAAATACGGCTTCACGCATTTCGCGGCCGATCGCGTGCAACTGCTCGTGGAGCATGACCTGTGAGCGGCCCCGCATGGAGTGCCGAAGCGCGCTTTGCGCTGTACTACGCGCCGTCGGTTGAATCGGCGTGGTGGCAGGCCGGCTCGACATGGCTCGGCCGCGATGCGCACAGCGGCGAGCGCCGCGCGCAGCCGCAGCCGCCAGGCCTGACGCGCCCGCTCGCCGCATTGACCGACGCGCCGCGCCGCTATGGCTGGCATGGCACGCTGGTCGCTCCGTTCCGGCTCGGCGCCGGCGTCACGCAGCCCGACGTGCTCGCGGCCGCGCGAGCCTGGGCGCTCGCGCAGCGGCCGTTCACGTTGCCGGTAGAAGCGGCCACGCTGGGCGACTTCGTCGCGTTGCGACCGGCCGATGCAGATGGCGAGACGCGCATTCGCGAACTCGCGTCGAACGCGCTGCAGTCGCTCGACGGGCTGTGCGCGCGGCCGTCGGCGGCCGATCTCGAGCGACGGCTCGCCGCGCCGCTCAGCGAACGCCAACGTGCGTTGCTGTTGCGATGGGGCTATCCGTACGTGTTCGACGAGTTCCGTTTTCATATGACGTTGTCCAGTTCGCTCGCCGTTGCCGACGAGCGCGCGACGCTGATCGCGTGGTGGCGGGAGCGCACGCCCGCGCTCGGGCCGCTCGCTGTGGATCAGGCCGCGCTGTTCGTCGAGCCGGCGCCGGGCGAGCCGTTCGTGCTTTGGCAGCCGCTGCCGTTCAGCCACGGCGCGCAACCTGGCGATCGCACGAACAAGCAGCAAGACGAGGTGAGCAGCCAATGACTGGGCGTTTGATCTATGTGATGGGGCCGTCGGGCGCGGGCAAGGATTCGCTGCTGCAGTTCGCGCGGATGCGGCTCGCCGGCGAGCCGCTCGTATTCGCGCATCGTTACATCACGCGGCCGAGCGGCAATGGCGAGGTGCATGTTGCACTAAGCGTCGAGGAGTTCGCCGCGCGCTCGGTGCTTGGCCTGTTCGCGCTCGAATGGTCGAGCCATTCGCTGCGCTATGGCATCGGCATCGAACTCGATGCGTGGCTCGCGCGCGGCTGCACGGTGGTCGTCAACGGCTCGCGGCAGTACCTGCAGCATGCGCTCGCGCGCTATCCACGCGCGGAAGTGGTGCACGTGAGCGCCGCGCCGCATATTCTCGAAGCACGGCTCGGCGCGCGGGCGCGCGAATCGTCGGAGCAGGTCGCGGCGCGGCTCGCGCGGCGCGCGCCGTTTGCGTTGCCGGCCGGCGTGCGCTGCACGACGATCGACAACTCCGGCGCGCTCGAAGAAGCGGGGCACGCATTGATCACGGTGCTCAAGGAGCAGGTGAGCGCGTAGCGCAAGCACGCGGCCTTACTGCACGGCTCCCATCCGCTCCCGCGTCACCTGCCGCAAACATGCGACGAACTGCTGCACGGCCGGCGTCGGCAGCAGATCGCGTCGCGAGATGATGCTCAGATCGTAGTTCGGCAGCGCGTCTTCGATCTGTGCGACGCGAATGCCGAGCGGCGCGACCCTCTGCGCAAGCGGCCGCGTGAAGCAACTGATCACGTCGGTCTGCGACACGAGCCCGAGCGTGACTGCAAACGACGACGGCGCGCGCAGCAAGCGCTTCGGTACCGGCAAGCCGTGCGCGCTGAACATCGCCATCATCACGCTGTGCGGGAAGTGGTCGGCGCCCACCGTGACGATCCACTCGGCGTCGAGCAGCTCGGACAGACGCGTGACGTTCGCGAGCGGATGGCCAGCGCGCATCGTGACGACGAACTGCGTCGAGTACAGCGGCACCTGCACCAGATCGTTATCCAATGCCAGAACGTGATGGATCGCCGCGAGATCGAGCGCGCCGTTGCGCAGACGCGCGAGCGCGTCGGGCACCGTCACTTCCTCCAGATGCAGACTCACGAGCGGCATCCGCTCGCGAAAGCTCGACACCGCATGCGGCAGTACCGTCAGCGCCAGCGATGGCATCGTGCCGACGCTGACCTTGCCGGCCAGTTCGCCCTTGACCTGCTCGACGGCCTCGACCGTGCGGCGCATGTCGCCGAGCAACTGCTCGGCGCGCGGCAACAGCGCGAGCCCGCACGCGGTCAGCTCGATGCCGCGCACGCTGCGCACCATCAGCTCGGCGTTGAGCGCGCTTTCCAGCTCGCGAATCGTATGCGTGACGGCCGGCTGCGTGACGCCAAGCTCACGCGCGGCGGCGCGCAGACTGCGGTGATGCGCGGCGGCGACGAAGGCCTGCAACTGCTGCAGCTTCATAAGGGTAACCCCGTATATAAGACCTGTTAATCAGGGTGAAAAAAATAGCATCTTATTTGAACAAAACGGCGTGGCTATAGTGCGAGGCTACTCACTGGAGCCATACAAACTATGAACGAGACCCCGCGTTTGACCGAAGTGTCCGATCTGGAACCCGCCGCCGCGAGCCTGCGCGAGATTCGCCATCACATTCACCACCATCCGGAACTCGCGTACGAGGAAGTGCAGACCGCGGCGCTCGTCGCGGAAAAACTCGAACAGTGGGGCTGGCAGGTCACGCGTGGGGTCGGCAAGACCGGCGTGGTCGGCACGCTGAAAGAGGGTGGCGGCAAGCGCAGCATCGGCATTCGCGCAGACATGGACGCGTTGCCGATCATCGAACAGACCGGCCTGCCGTACGCGAGCGGCACCCACGGCAAGATGCACGCGTGCGGCCACGACGGTCACACCACGATCCTGCTCGGCGCCGCGCAACGTCTCGCGGCCACGCGCAATTTCTCGGGCACCGTGCATTTGTATTTCCAGCCGGCCGAGGAAAGCGGCATCGACAGCGGTGCGCTGAAGATGATCGACGACGGCCTGTTCGAGCGCTTCCCGTGCGACGCCGTGTTCGGCCTGCACAACCATCCGGGAGCCGAGCCGGGCGTGTTGCTGTTCCGCAAGGGACCGTTCATGTCGGCGGGCGACAAGGCGATCATCACGATCGAAGGCGTCGGCGGCCATGCGGCGCGTCCGCATCTGACCGTCGATCCGGTCGTGGTCGCCGCGAGCATCGTGATGGCGCTACAAACGATCGTCGCGCGCAACGTCGATCCGTCGCAGCCCGCCGTGGTGACGGTCGGCTCGATCCACGCGGGCACCGCGAACAACGTGATTTCCGGCAGCGCGCGGCTCGAACTCAGCGTGCGCTCGTTCAGCCCCGAGGTGCGCGCGTTGCTGAAGAAGCGCATCACCGAACTGGCCGAGTCGCAGGCCGCGAGCTATGGCGGCAAAGCGCACGTCGAGTACATCGAAGGCTATCCGGTCGTCATCAATACGGATGCCGAAACGGATTTCGCGGTGCAGGTCGCGCGCGAACTGGTGGGCGACGACAAGGTGGTCGAGCAGACCGACATCCTGATGGGCAGCGAGGACTTCGCATTCATGCTGCAGAAGCGGCCGGGCACGTTCCTGCGCATCGGCAATGGCGTCGGCGAGGACGGTTGCATGGTGCACAACCCGCACTACGACTTCAACGACCGCAGTCTGCCGATCGGCGCGGCGTTCTGGGCACGGCTGGTGGAGCGCTATCTCGCGCAGTGAGCGCTTGATGCACACGCCGCGGCGCGCACGAGGCGTGCGCGCCCGGAAGCTCATCACCGCGCGGCCGGAGCCGCGAAACGTTCATTAGCCGCGCCGCGCGACCATCTCCGAGACTGTCTGCGCGGCTCGCTGCAGCGGTTCCAGGAACGCCTTCACCATCTGTTTGGCCGAATTGCGCTGTGCGTTGCCGCTGATGTTCATCGCGGCGATCACGCGGCCCTGGCGATTGCGAATCGGCGCGGACAGCGAAATCAAGCCGCCTTCGAGCTCCTGATCGACGATCGCCCACCCCTGGCGACGCACCTGCTCGATCAGCTTCTTCAACTCTTGCTTGTCGGTGACGGTGCGCGGCGTGTGCGCGTAGAGCGGCGTCGAGTTCAGCGTCGCGTCGAGCGTCTCGTCGTCGAGCGAGGCAAGCAGCACGCGGCCCATCGACGTGCAGTACGCGGGCAGGCGGCTGCCGATCGACAGGTTGATCGTCATGATCTTGTGAGTCGGCACGCGCAGCACGTAGACGATCTCGGTGCGATCGAGCACGGCCGCGGAGCAGCTTTCGTGCACCTGCGCCGACAGGCTTTCCATCACCGGTTCGGCGAGATTCCAGAACGGCATCGAGGTCAGATACGCGAAGCCGAGGTCGAGAATCTTCGGCGTCAGACGAAACAGGCGTCCCTCGGCTTCCACATAGCCGAGTGTTTGCAGCGTCAGCAGGATCCGGCGCGCGCCGGCGCGCGTGAGGCCAGTCGCCGCGGCGACGTCGGTGAGCGTCTGTTCAGGCCGCGTCGCGTCGAACGCGCGGATGACCGCGAGGCCGCGCGCGAACGACTGCACGTACGAGTCGCCCGGTTTCTCCGGGGCCGGTTCGGCGTTGGCGGGCGCGACGGAAGACGGCGGCAGGGCTTTGCTCATGGACCTTGATCGTGGGTTCGGAAGAGTGCGCGCGAAGGACGCGCGACGCGCGTTCGTTTCGATGCGGCGACGCGTTTTGCGTTGCGGCGCAAAGGCGAGACGATAGCTTAAGCCTTCTATTTCGCCAAATAACGCCGATTCGTGCAAAAACCCCAGGGTTTGCGTGAATGCGATTCCCACTCCAAATTTGTATGATGACCCGATAACCTGACTAGTTCGCGACACCCTGTCCAACCGATCCGCCATGTTCGACAAGATTCCCGCGCGCGCTTTGAGCGACACAGTCGCGCAGCAACTGCTGAAGCAGATCGACAAGGGCACCTTCGCGCGCGGCGCCAGGCTGCCGACCGAAGCCGTGCTCGCACAACAGTTCGGCGTAAGCCGCACGGTGATTCGCGAGGCGCTGTCGCGACTGAAGAACGAGGGGGTGGTCGAGCCGCGCCAGGGCAGTGGCGTGTTCGTCGCCGGGCACGGCGCGATCCGCCCGCTGCGAATCGACTACGCGGAAGCCGTGGAGCCGGGCTCGGTCGTGCAGATCCTCGCGCTGCGTCGCGCGATCGAGGCGGAGGTCGCGTCGGAAGCCGCGATGCGCCGCAGCGATGCCGACATGGCCGCGATCGACGCCGCGCTCGCGCGCATCGAGCGCGCGGTAGGCAACGGCGAAGACGGCGTCGCCGAAGACGTCGCGTTTCATCGCGCGATCGCGGCGGCTACGGGCAATCCATATTTCCTGAAGACGCTGACGTTCCTCAATCAGTACCTCGAAGCGGGCACGGTCGTCACGCGCCGCAACGAGGCGCTGCGCGAGGACTTCTCGCGGCAGGTGCGCGAGGAGCACGCGGCGATCGCCGCGGCGATTCGCGCCGGCGATCCGATGGCGGCGCGCAATGCCGCGCAGACGCATCTGTACAACGCGGCGCGGCGGCTTGCCGAGGCGGGCATCGTCTGACGCGCTGAAGGCGGGCGGTGATTCCGACGCGCGCAAACCCACGAATGCGGCACCAATCCATAGAGGTCATGCATGTCGAGAAATGTCGGTGTCATTGGCTTGGGGGCCATGGGGCTCGGCGTCGCGCGCTCGCTGTTGCGCGCCGGCTTCAGGGTCCACGCGTGCGACTTGCGGCGCGACGCGCTGCAGGCGTTCGTCGATGAAGGGGGCATCGGCTGTGCGACGCCCGCGGAGCTCGGCGCGCAGTGCGAGGTCGTGATCACGCTGGTCGTGAATGCGGCGCAAACCGAGACCGTGCTGTTCGGTGAGCACGGCGCGCTCGCGGCCATGAAGCCGGGCGGCGTCGTGATCGCGAGTGCCACGGTCGCGCCGGAGTTCGCGAGCGATCTCGGCAAGCGCGTCGAGGCGGCCGGTCTGCAGATGCTCGACGCGCCGGTGTCGGGCGGCGCGGCGCGCGCGGCGTCGGGCGAGATGACGATGATGACGTCCGGTCCCGCGGCCGCTTATGCCGCGTGCGAAGACGTGCTCGCCGCGATCGCCGGCAACGTGTATCGGCTTGGCGCCACGCATGGCGCAGGCTCGAAGGTGAAGATCATCAACCAACTGCTGGCCGGCGTGCATATCGCGGTGGCCGCCGAGGCAATGGCGCTCGGCCTGCGCGAAGGTGTCGACCCGGACGCGCTGTACGACGTGATCACGCACAGCGCGGGCAATTCGTGGATGTTCGAGAACCGCGTGCCGCATATTCTCGCGGGCGACTACACGCCGCTGTCGGCGGTCGATATTTTCGTCAAGGACCTCGGCCTCGTGCTCGATACCGCGCGTCGCACGAAGTTTCCGCTGCCGCTGTCGGCGGCAGCGCATCAGATGTTCATGATGGCGTCGACGGCGGGCCACGGTGGCGAAGACGACTCGGCGGTCGTGAAGATTTTCCCAGCCATCGAATTGCCGACGAAGCAATAGGCGAGGGAGAGATCATGACGGCTCAA
Organism: Paraburkholderia sp. CI2; assembly: GCF_014201055.1. Classification (NCBI taxonomy): domain Bacteria; kingdom Pseudomonadati; phylum Pseudomonadota; class Betaproteobacteria; order Burkholderiales; family Burkholderiaceae; genus Paraburkholderia; species Paraburkholderia sp. CI2. The sequence continues at coordinate 56,415 of NZ_JACHDL010000032.1, read as the reverse complement.
ACGAAACCCGCGCTGCTCGGCTGCATCGCCGACGACTTCACCGGCGCCACCGATCTCGCCAACATGCTCGTGCGCGGTGGCATGCGCACGGTGCAGACGATCGGCGTGCCCACCTCCAACGCAGCGCTTGGCGCCGACGCGCTCGTCGTCGCGCTGAAGTCGCGCACGATCCCGGCCGCCGACGCGGTCGCGCAATCGCTGGCCGCGCTCGCCTGGCTGCGCGCGCAAGGGTGCCGGCAATTCTTCTTCAAGTACTGCTCGACCTTCGATTCGACCGATGCGGGCAACCTCGGCCCGGTGACCGATGCGTTGCTGAATGCGCTGTCCACCGAGTTCGTTGAGCGCGCGTCGTTCACGATCGCGTGTCCCGCGTTTCCCGAGAACGGCCGCACGATTTTTCGCGGTCATCTGTTCGTCGGCGATGCGCTGCTCAACGAGTCGGGCATGGAAAACCATCCGCTGACGCCGATGCGCGACGCGAACCTCGTGCGCGTGCTGCGGCGGCAAACGCAATCGAAGGTCGGGCTCGTGCGTTACGACCAGCTCGCGCAAGGCGATGCGGCCGTGCGTGCCGCATTCGCCGCGTTGCGCGCCGACGGCGTGCGCATCGCGATTGCCGATGCGGTGTCCGACGCCGATTTGCACACGCTCGGCGCGGCCTTCGCGGATCTCGCGCTGATCACCGGCGGCTCCGGCGTCGCGCTTGGTTTGCCCGCCAACTTCCGGCGCGCGGGTCTGCTCGGCGAGCAAACCCATGCCGCGCAATTGCCGCGTATAGAAGGTTTGTCGGCGGTGCTCGCGGGCAGTGCGTCGACGGCGACCAACGCGCAGGTCGCCGCCTGGTGCGCGACACGGCCCGCGTTCCGCATCGATCCGCTCGCGGCGGCGCGCGGCGAGGACGTCGTCGGCGAGGCGCTCGCGTTCGCACAACAGCGCTTCGTGCACGCGGAACCGGTACTGGTCTATGCGACCGCATCGCCCGACGAAGTGCAGGCCGTGCAGCGCGAACTCGGCGTCAACGAGGCCGGGCAGCTGGTCGAGAAGACGTTGGCGGCGATTGCGCGCGGTCTGCGCGAACGGGGTGTGCGCAAGTTCGTCGTCGCGGGCGGCGAGACCTCGGGCGCCGTCGTGCAGGCGCTCGACGTGCGCATGCTGCGCATCGGCGCGCAGATCGATCCGGGCGTGCCGGCCACGGCGACGACCGGCGCCGAGCCGCTCGCACTCGCGCTGAAATCCGGCAATTTCGGCGCCACGGACTTCTTCGACAAGGCCCTGCGCCATCTCGACGGAGCCGCGCAATGAGCGACGCACCGGCACTTCACACCTGCGCCGAAGCGCGCGTTCGCGAGGAAATCTGCGCGGTCGGCGCGAGCCTGTATCAGCGCGGCTATACGGTCGGCAGTGCCGGCAACATCAGCGCGCGACTCGACGACGGCTGGCTGATCACCCCGACCGACGCGTGCCTCGGCCGCCTCGATCCCGCCGACATCGCGAAGGTCGATGCAAACGGCCACGCGGTGTCGGGCGGCAAACCGTCGAAAACGCTGGCGCTGCATCGTGGTATCTATGCGCGCAACGGCGAGGCGCGCGGCATCGTCCATACCCATTCGACGCATCTGGTCGCGTTGACGCTCGGGGGCGTATGGAGCGAAGCGGACGTGCTGCCGCCGATCACACCGTACTACGTGATGAAAGTGGGCCACGTACCGCTGATTCGCTACGAACGCCCGGGTGATCCCCGAGTGGCCGCGCAGATCGCTGCGCTGGCCGATCGGGTGCGCGCGGTGTTGCTCGAACGTCTGGGGCCGGTAGTGTGGGAGCGCTCGGTCGCGCACGCGTCGTATGCGCTCGAAGAACTCGAGGAGACCGCGCGCCTGTGGCTGATGACGAATCCGCGGCCCGCGCCGCTCGACGCCGCCGCGATCGAAGAACTCCGTGCCGCGTTCGGCGCGCGCTGGTAGCAGCGCGCATTGCCGATGAACGCCGCGCACCGTATCGCACTGTCTTGAAGGAGTTGCCGCCATGCCTCGTTTCGCCGCCAATCTGTCGATGATGTACAACGAGCACGCGTTCCTCGATCGTTTCGCCGCCGCCGCGCGCGACGGCTTCACCGCGGTCGAATTCCTGTTTCCCTACGAGTTCCGCCCGGGCGAGCTGAAGGCGCGGCTCGACGCGCATGGCCTCACGCAGGTGCTGTTCAATGCGCCACCCGGCGACTGGAGCGGCGGCGAGCGCGGCCTTGCGTCGTTGCCGGGCCGTGAGGACGAGTTCCGCCGCGGCATCGACACGGCACTCGAGTACGCGCGCGTGCTCGGCAATCGCAAGCTGCATGTGATGGCGGGGTTGATCGCCGGCGATCAAGCGGGCGAAACGCAGCGCAAAACACAACGCGACGTGTACCTGAACAACCTCGCCTATGCCGCGCGGACCGCGCAAGCCGAACAGATCACGGTCGTCATCGAGCCGATCAATACGCGCGACATGCCCGGTTATTTCCTCAATCGACAGGACGACGCGCAAGCGATCTGCGCCGAAGTCGGCGCGCCGAACCTGAAGGTGCAGTTCGATTGCTATCACTGCCAGATCGTCGAGGGCGATCTCGCGATGAAGCTCAAACGCGATATGGCCGGCATCGGTCACATCCAGGTTGCGGGTGTGCCCGAGCGGCACGAGCCCGACATCGGCGAGCTGAACTACCCGTACCTGTTCGATCTGATCGATGCGCTCGGCTACGACGGCTACATCGGCTGCGAATACCGGCCGCGCGCGGGAACCTCGGCGGGGCTTGGCTGGCTGAAGCCTTATCTCGATGCGGGGCGTTGACTCTTTCCGACAACCACTGACGCACACGTAACCATGAAAGTACTGATCACCGGCGGTGCCGGTTTTCTCGGCCAGCGTCTCGCACGCGAGCTGCTCGCGCGCGGCGCACTGAAAGATGCGCACGGCGCGCCGCAAGCGATTACCGGGCTCGTGTTGCTCGACGTCGTGCGCGCACACGATTACGGCGATGCGCGCGTGCGCACCGAAGTCGGCGATATCGCGGAGCGCAGTGTGCTCGAACGCGTGATCGACGATCAAACCTCGGCGATCTTTCATCTCGCTGCGATCGTCAGCGGCCAGGCCGAGGCGGACTTCGATCTCGGCATGCGCATCAATCTCGATGCGTCGCGGCTGCTGCTTGAAATCTGCCGGCAGCGCGGGCACCAACCGCGCCTCGTGTTCACCAGTTCGGTCGCGGTCTACGGTGGCGATCTGCCTGCAGTCGTGCAGGACGACACCGCGCTCAATCCGCAGTCGTCGTACGGCGCGCAGAAGGCGATCGCGGAGCTGCTGCTCAACGATTATTCGCGGCGCGGTTTCGTCGACGGCCGCGTGCTGCGGCTGCCGACCATCAGCGTGCGGCCGGGGCGGCCGAATGCGGCGGCGTCGTCGTTCGCGAGCGGCATCGTCCGCGAGCCGCTCAATGGCGAGGAGGCCGTGTGTCCGGTCGCCGGTTCGACGCGGCTGTGGTTGCTGTCGCCGCGCAAGGCGATCGAGGGTCTTATCGCCGGCCTCGAACTCGATGGCGCCGCGCTTGGCAAGCAACGCGTGCTGAACCTGCCGGGCTTGTCGGTCAGCGTCGACGAGATGATCGCGGCACTGCGCGAGGTCGCGGGCGAGGCGGTCGCGAACCGCATTGTGCGGCAGCCCGACGAGCGCATCGAGAAGATCGTCGGCAGCTGGCCCGGCGCGTGGGATACGTCGCGCGCCGAACGGCTCGGGCTCGCGACCGAGCGCAGTTTCGCGGACGTGATTCGCGGCTACATCGCCGATGAAGGAATCGAAGTTCGCTGAAGATCGCCCCCTCCGCGTATTCCCTGGTGTCGCTTGGCACGGCTGCAGCCGTGCTTGACATGCTTTCGCGCCCCCGCCTATTATCGAGGCTGTTTTGTTCGGTATATGACCTTGTGTTCGTATATAGAACATGAGGCAGGGCGAAGAAGGGGCGGCAGCCGTATCGGTCGTCAATCCCAAGCCCATCGTTCACGATCCTGCGCTAAGCTGGTCCGATGCGACGGCCGCCGCGCCGCCGCCGTTTTGCAGCCTCCCGTCCGCGGCCGTTGGCCCTCGGGCCGATGCCTCGGCGCATCGAACCGGCGTCATCGGTGCAAGGCCGGCCGAGGCGCAGCGCACGCAGCATCTCAACCGGAGACATCCCATGACCGAAGCATTCCTGTGCGACGCGATTCGCACCCCCATTGGCCGCTATGCGGGTTCGCTGTCGTCGGTGCGCGCCGACGACCTGGGCGCGGTGCCGCTCAAGGCGCTGATGGAGCGCAACAAGAACGTGGACTGGACCGCGATCGACGACCTCATCTACGGCTGCGCCAACCAGGCCGGTGACGACAACCGCAACGTCGCGCGCATGTCGCTGCTGCTCGCGGGTCTGCCGAAGGACGTGCCGGGCTCGACGGTCAACCGTCTGTGCGGCTCGGGCATGGATGCGGTCGGCATCGCCGCGCGCGCGATCAAGTCGGGCGAGGCCGCGCTGATGATTGCCGGTGGCGTCGAAAGCATGAGCCGCGCGCCGTTCGTGATGCCCAAGGCGACCAGCGCGTTCTCGCGTCAGAACGAGGTCTACGACACGACGATCGGCTGGCGTTTCGTGAATCCGCTGATGAAGAAGCTGTACGGCGTCGACTCGATGCCGGAAACCGGCGAAAACGTCGCGACCGACTACAACATCAGCCGCGCCGACCAGGACGCATTCGCGCTGCGCAGCCAGCAGAAGGCGGCGCGCGCGCAACGCGACGGCACGCTCGCGCAGGAGATCGTCGGCGTGACGATCGCGCAGAAGAAGGGCGATCCGATCACGGTCATGCAGGACGAGCATCCGCGCGAAACGAGCCTCGAAACGCTCGCGAAGCTGAAGGGCGTCGTGCGTCCGGACGGCACGGTTACGGCCGGTAACGCATCGGGCGTGAACGACGGCGCGGCGGCGTTGCTGCTTGCCAATGAAGAGACCGCGAAGCGCTTCGGCCTCACGCCGCGCGCCCGCGTGCTCGGTGTGGCCACCGCCGGCGTCGAGCCGCGCGTGATGGGCATCGGCCCGGCACCCGCCACGCAGAAGCTGCTCGCGCGTCTGGGCATGACGATCGATCAGTTCGACGTGATCGAACTGAACGAGGCGTTCGCCTCGCAAGGTATCGCGGTGCTGCGCGCCCTCGGCGTCGCCGACGACGATCCCCGCGTGAACCCGAACGGCGGCGCGATTGCGCTCGGCCACCCGCTCGGCATGAGCGGCGCGCGTCTGGTGACGACCGCGACGTATCAGCTGCAGCGCACGCAGGGCCGCTTCGCGCTGTGCACGATGTGTATCGGCGTCGGCCAAGGCATCGCGATCGCGATCGAGCGCGTGTGATGCGTGAACTGGTTTAGCGCGAGACTTCGGTCCCCGCGCTATGCGGGTCTCCGCGCAAGCTGAATAGTAAAAAGCAGAAGGGCCGGCGTCGAGACACGCCGGCCCTTTGTTTTTATCGCGCCTTGTTGCGCCGGGCGCAGGCGTTATGACGCCGCTTCGACGGTCAGATGCATGACCTCATGCACCGGCGCGAGCCGCGCGCGGATCGTCTCGGCCGTAACGCCGCCATGCGTGCGCACACTGACGATCGCCGCTCGCGCCTCCGGGCCGATCTGCCAGACGTGCAGGTCGGCGATCTCGGCGTCGCCGTGCGAATCCAGGATTTCGCGGATTTCGCCGGCCACGTGCTCGTCGGTTCTGTCGAGCAGCACGCCGGCCGTGTCGCGCATCAGCGTCCATGCCCAGCGCGCGATGACGATTGATCCGACGATGCCCATCAGCGGGTCCATCCAGACCCACCGGAGATAGCGGCCGGCCAGCATGGCCACGATCGCCAGCACCGAGGTCAGCGCATCGGCGAGCACGTGCACATAGGCCGAGCGCAGGTTGTTGTCGGACCCATGCGCATGGTCGTGATGATGGTGATGATCGTGATGCCCATGGTGCGCATGGCCGCCCGACAACAGCAGCGCGCTGACGATGTTCACGACCAGCCCGATCGCCGCAATCACCGCGGCCTGCCCGAACGCGACACCGGTGGGATGAACGAGCCGGATCGCCGATTCGATGCCGATGCCAAGCGACACCAGCGCGAGAAGCAGCGCCGAAGCGAAGCCGGCAAGCTCGCCCACTTTTCCCGTTCCGAAACTGAACGCGCGGTTTGCCGAGTTGCGTCTCGCGAACGCATACGCGAGCGCGGCAATGCCGAGCGCGCCGGCATGCGTCGCCATGTGGAAGCCATCGGCGAGCAGCGCCATCGAACCGGTCACGTAACCGGCCGCGATTTCGCCGATCATCATGACAACGGTGAGCGCGACGACCAAGCGGGTCCGGCGCGCGTTGTCGTCGTGCGAGCTGCCGAGAAACGAGTGCTCGTGTTTGCGGATCAGATGGTCAGTCATACAAACTTACTTCGAATAGCGGCGGATTGCGCCGATCAATGCATCAACTCCCTTCTTGCGCTGGCTGGCCGTCAGGTCCGGATGCGCGACATGCTCGCGCGCGTGCGCCTCGACGATCTCGTCGAGCAGGCCGTTCATTGCGCCGCGGGTCGCGGCCACCAGGTGCAGGACTTTTTCGCAATCGGCGTCCGACTCCAGTGAACGCTCGATAGCCTGAACCTGGCCCGCGATGCGACGAACGCGCTTCAATAAGCCGTCTTTGTGTGTGCTCAGATGTGCCATACATATACCCCCTATAGGTATATAGGATAGCACGGTACCGAGGTGGCGTTTCTGATGGCTGTCGGAGGCCATGCCGACGCATACGTCGGCAAATCGTTCGCGTCATACTGTTGGCCGTGGTCGTCCTGTAGACGCGGAGTTCATGACGCCGGGCACGAATGCTGCGTAGCACGAAGCGATCGCGCTCGACGCGCATGACCGACCGTCGAGCCGTATTGATCCCTTGCAGGAGGAGAACGCGGATGAAAACAGCGACGATAGCTGCAGCATTGGTCATCGCGGTGGTGGCCGCGGCCCCGCCGGCGCGAGCGCAGGACGACATGGCGAGCACCGCGCAAGCGGTGCTCAGCGCGGCGCAGCCGGTGCATATGACGGCGGAGATCGTCGCCATCGATGCGGGCAACCGCTCGCTGACATTGAAGGGCCCGCATGGCGACGTCGCGATCGTGCTCGTCAGCCAGCAGGTCGCCGGTTTCGATCAGATGAAGATCGGCGATCGCGTCGACGTGCTGTACAAGAATGCGTTGCTCACCAAGGTCGACAAGGCAAGCAGCGCGGGCAAGGGGATTCGCGAGCGGGTCGACCGGCGGAGCTACGCGCCGGCGTCGGGCGGGTACGAGTCGGCGCGGCAGACCGAGGTGCTCGCGACCGTGCTGAAGATCGATCGCAAGCAGCGCCTCGTGACGCTGCGCGGCGCGTATCAGACCCAGACCTTCGAAGCCGCGCCCGACGTCGATTTGAGCGACGTGAAGGTCGGCGACACCGTGCATGCGGTGTTCGTGTCGGCCGCCGCGCTGCAGGTGACGCCGGTCGGGCAGTGAGCGGCTGGGGCCGCAGTCGATTCCGGCGGCCGCATCTGTTTCGCAAACTATGTCGAAATATGTCGCGGCTCCCGCCGAATGCCCGCAAAACCTTGCCTGGCGGGCCCGCGTCGCGGTGAAACAGCGCGACATATGTTCCGTGATGATTTCCGCGGAGTGTCCTTCTATAGTCCGTTCGTCGCCACGCGGCAGTGACGCAAGTGGCCCGAATCCAGCAAGGACATACCGTGAAAAATCGTTCATTCGCAGGTTCCGAGAGGGTCTGCGCCGGCATGGCGCGGGGCGCGCTGCGCAAGGTGGTGTTCGGCGCGGCCGCCGCCGTGCTCGCGCTCGGCAGCGCATCGGCGTTCGCGTGGTCGGGTCACGGCACCGCGTACACATCGCGCGGCGTCTATAACGGTGCGCACTACGGCTCGTGCGGCGGCGGTAGCTGCTCGCATGCGGGCAGCGTGGCCGGCCCCTATGGCGGCTTCGCAAGCAACACTGGCACGGTCACGCGCACGGCGCCCGGCCAGTTCTCGAACTCGGGTACCGCGACGGGCCGCTACGGCAACTCGGTGCAGCACTCGGGCGACACCAGCTGCGCGGGCGGCTCCTGCTCGCATAGCGGCACGCTGACCGGTCCCGACGGCAAAACGGCGACGACGTCCGGCGACGTGACGCGCACCGCGCCGGGCCAGTATTCGTCGTCGGGCTCGATCACCGGGTCGAACGGCAATACGGTCAATCATTCTGCGTCGACGAATTGCGCGGGTTCGACCTGCGCGCGCTCGGGCACGGTGACGGGTCCGGACAACAACAACGTCTATCACTCAGGCACCGCGACGCGGGTCGCGCCCGGCGTCGTGACGACTTCGACGAGCGTGACCGGCACGCAAGGCCACACGGTGACGTCGAGCGGTACGGTGGTAACAGGCGGGGTGGTGGTCGCGGGCGGGACCACGACGGCGACCGGTACGACCGTGGTCGTTGCGCCGAAGCCGGTGGTGGTCGTGGCGCCGCCCCCGCCGGTCGTCGTGCCGCCGCCGGTCGTGTACGTGCCGTTGAAGCCCGTCGTGGTGACGCCTCCGCCGGCCTATGTTCCGCCGCCGGTGGTGGTCGTGGCGCCGCCCCCGCCGTCGGTCGTCTACGTCGCGGCGCGTCCCGTGTATGTCCCGCCGCGGGTTGCGGTCTGGGTGCCGGGCCATTGGGTCGGGCGCGTGTGGGTGCCGGCGCATTGGGCCTGACGATGAGCGCGGCGATGAGAATCAGAACCTGCGTAGAATCGTGGCGCTCACGTCGCGCCGCGCGGTGCGACGCGATGTGCGAAATGGCGGGCTCGTGTCCACCATCTGCTGAGGCGGGGCGTCACTCGCGAGCGCAAAGGGCTGCGCGGGGCGCGCTCCGCAAAACGGTCGCGCTCGCGACGATCGTCGTGGCGACGTTGCTGGCGATCAACGCAGTCATCGACGCCAGCGACGCCAACGACGACCTTCGCGCGAACCCCGACGCCGGCGCGGCGAGCGACTGTTCCGCGCGCTACGCCGCGTTGCTCGATCTGGCCGAACTCGCGCGGCGTGACGGCAAATCGTCCGAGGTGGTCGTGCATGGCTTGAGCCAGCAGAACGGGGCAATGAGCGAGTGCATACCTGCAGTCCGCGTCAGGCCTGCACCGCCATTACATTGAACGCGGCCGCGTCAGATCGCGTTCCAGAAAAATCGCGGCGGGGATCGGATTGAACACGTAGGCGTCGATGGGCTCGAATCCCAGCGATGCGTAGAGGCCGAGCGCCGCTTGCATCGTCGGCAGCGTGTCGAGACGCATGCGGCGATAGCCCGGCACCAGATGCGTGGCAAGCGCGGTGAGCGTAACCGCGCGCAGTTGGGGGTAGCTACCACTGCGGCCATGAGCGGCGGCAGAGGCGCCGAAATGTCTGCGGTTGGCGGCACTGTCGGCGGGGCGCAGCGTGGTGCCATCCATCGCGAACAGCGAGAATCCCTTGAAGAGGTATCGGTCCTGATCCTGCGCAACCCAGTTTCTGGCTGATTCGTGAAACAGCCACGCCAGTGGCGTCACGCTGACGCGCTACCGCGCCTGGGTGATGGCACTCCTGCTGACAAACGACGCATCGGCCACAGGTAACGCAAGGTCCAGTTCATCGACGACCTCGCTGATTGACTGGTGTCGGTACAGCGCGAGCGCGATCACCAGCCATACGACCTGTTGCGCGGGAAGTCGACGCCGACGCACGCTGGCACTGCCACTGGCCTGCACTTCAGACTCGATCCATTCGTACGGCAGATGCTGGCCCAGCCGTCCCCATGCGAGGGGCGGCTGTGATTTGACAAGAAGGCGCAGATCATCAACCAGCATGGCGATGCAAATTAACATCGCCACGCCCCGTTTACAACTACTTTGCGCAGGAAACAAAAACGCCGTTCAGTCGCTTAACTGAACGGCATTAGGGCTCAATGCCGCCATTTTTGTTGGGCCGTGATATCGGAAAAATGCACTGAATGAGATGCCCGGAATCATCAAAATCGCAAATATTTGTCAAAATGGTTTTATCTCAAATTAAAGTCGTTGACCGTGTCGTGTGTTAGATGGTTAATTCTTTGCCTGTGTTCTGGAAAATCAGCAGAGGTCAAATGGGACAGCAGAAACAGGATGAAACCGGCGGAAAGGAAGAGTGCCAGCTTTGCCGTATCACCTATTCAATCTACTCAAATTTCCCGCCAATGCCGTCCGCCATGGCGCTGAACGCCGAAACCGGCGAATGGTTTCCGTTCGATAGGCTGAAGTCGTATTCAAACGGTTACGACATGGCCGAAGCCCTGGGTTACGCATGGGCGTGCGACTGTCGCGGGAAGGCAGCGCCAGCGCTAACGTCGAAGGATCGCATTCACGACGAACAATACACACTCAAAGATAGTGACGGGCACGTTATGCCCGACACGTATTACACGGTTCGTCTGCCGTCCGGTTCGCTCGTCCACGGCGTAACGGATCGTCTGGGGCGCACTAAACGCTACGAAACAAACGGCGCTCAATCCATACATATTTATCTTGGTCACAGAGAGGAGGCGTAATGCCTGACGCACTTGGAACAGCGGTAACGAATACAAATCCGGATTCGAATCTGGTGGTCCAATCCAGACGACTAGTCAAACCCTGGAAGATATCGCAACAAGGGATAACTTTCATTGCAGGCTGGGAAGCTTTCATGCCGCATATATATGACAATGACGGGGCTGGTAAAGGAGGTAATGCAACTGTTGGATATGGGCATCTGGTTCATATGGGGCCAATATCTGGTGCGGCGTCTGAAGCGCCGTTTCGTAATGGCATAACAATTGCGCAGGCGCGAGAATTATTGCTGCTTGATCTTGAATACCCGGAGCGCATTGTAAATAAAAAAATTCACGTGCCACTATATCAGTTCGAGTACGACACACTCGTTTGCTTTGTATATAATCTTCCAAGTGGTAATGCTGGCTTGCTGAATCTTGTTAACTCGGGTCATTATGACCGCGTACCGGCCAAATTTTTAGAGTACACGATGGCCGGTGGTGTACGTCCGCGTGGACTGATCAAGCGACGTTGCTCAGAAGGTAGTCTTTTCAAAGACGGAAATTATGACCACAGCCATTAAAGCCATCGTGGCCGTATTAATTGTATCGGCATCTATTTCCGTGTTTGCGGATACGTCATGTGAAGAAAAGGCAAAAACGCGAAACGATTTTCTTGCCTGCACTAACGCCGACACAGAAAAAATTCTCGCTGACGCAGAGAAGCTGTATCGAGGCATCAGGAAGATCACGACGGGAGATAAACAAATTGCTCTAGACAAGAATTTTGAGGTATGGAATGAAAAAATATCATCGGACTGTACTTTAATCGCTTATTCGTTTAACGAATGGAGTGATCGCTATGCTCCTGATACTGGTTTTCAGGTTGCGGAATGCCGGTTGAAGATCGCGTCGCAGGAAATGGAATTCTATAAGTGGCTGGCTTGTCCTGGAGATATGGAAACATCAAAAATTCCAAAATGTGCTGCGATCAATAAATTACTTCGAAGAAGTCAGTAGAAAGGATTGCGAGAGTGACGCGATGAATTTATGTCGACCTCTATCCAATAAAAGCGGGTTGAACGACCCGTTTCGACGGGGCCATTTAAAGGCAGGTCATGCTGGCAAGCGGCACCACCGCGACTGGGCATACGCGACATCGCCGATGAACTCGATGCCGGTGAGCACGAAGCCGTTAGGCCCCATCCAGCTAATTTCAACATCGTGCAGCGGCGGCAGTGGCGGCCAGTCCCCTCTCCGGTCATTTGACGCTTCCGCAGGTCAACACGGCCGGTAAGAAATCCGAACGGACACTCTATCAGCCATTCTCCGTTGACTCTTTGGCCGCCTCCGCGCGCGCGACAACCAGGAGACTTGGCTGATACCAACTAATGGATTGAATCGCTTGACCGGGTATTTGCGGAGGAGGCGCAAGATCAAACTATGTTTCAGTCAGGACTGGTGCATTGCAGAACATCTTTGTCAAAACGTTGCTCAAGATCGCTTCGGCCGAAGCGTTCGACAGATCATTGGGCATCGTCATGTTGAAGTAGAGGATGCCGTCGAGCAATGCGATAACGGCGAGCGCGTGGTCGGCGAAAGGGCCCGGCAACTGTATGTTGAGGCGCTCGCATAACTGCTCAATGAAGTACGCGATCATGTCGCGCTTTTGCAGGCATAAGGCATTCACATGTTGTCGGAATTTCGCGTCACGCATGGCATGCAAACGTGCCTCAGCCCAGATGATGTAGTTGTTGTCGTCGCGATAGCACTGCGCGTACAACAAGGTGAGCTGCACTTGCAGGTTTTCGCTGGACGGTGCGGCCTCTCGCAGCTTCTGAAGTTTTCTTGCATGTTCTGGTGATCGAGACGGAGCAGTTCGACGAATAGATCGCTCTTGCTGCTGAAGTTCGAGTAAAACGCCCCGCGGGTATAGCCGGCCTGGGCTGAGATATCCTCCACGCTAGTCGCAGCAAACCCTCTTTCGGCGATGCTCGACGCTGCTGCGTCGAGCAAGCGCCGCCGGGTTCGCTCGCGGCTTTCTGCTCGCGTCATTCGTTTGTGTGGCATGCGGCAAAGCGCTCATATGGCAAAGAACGATGGCCAAAATCCACGCTCCTGGCAAATCGTTGGGTGCATAGGGTTGCTATTTGATGGCGACCGCTTCGGATTCGCGAGGTTGCCATCCGCCACCGAGCGCCTTGAAGGCAGCAACGGCTGCGCGTGCGGATTCCGTTTGCGCCTGCACCCGCTCGTCCGAGGCGCGTAGCAGGTTGTCGTCGGCCTGCAAGACTTCGATCAGGCTGACGACGCCTTTTTGATAGGCTGCGAACGAGGCGGCTCGCGCCCGGCCGAGCGAGTTCACTCCCTGGGCGAGCACCGCGGCCTCTTGCTCGCGCTTCACGAGTGCCGAGAACGAGTTCTCGACATCTTCGGTAGCGTGCAACGCGGCAAGCCGGTACGCAGCCAGCATCTCGGCCTCCTGACCCCTGGCCTGCCCGATCTGCGCATTGATGCGGCCGAAATCGAACAGACGCCAGCGCAGCCCCAGCACGCCGGCGGCCTGATTGGCGCCGGTACTGAACAGGTTGCCGCTGGCCGCCGAGGTGGCGCTGCCGAGCAGTCCACTGAGCGACACCTTGGGGTAATACTCGGCGATGGCCACGCCGATGCGCGCGTTCGATGCGGCGAGGCGACGCTCGGCCACGATCAGGTCGGGCCGGCGCCTGAGTAACTCACCCGGCGATCCTGTGTCCGCGATCCGCGGGGCGACCGGGATGTCACCAGCTTCGACCAGTTCGGCTCGATGCGTGCCGGGCTGTGAACCCAGCATTACATCCAGCGCGTTCATCGCTGCATCCAGACCCGCCTCGAGGACCGGGACGGATGCCTGAACCTGGGACAGCGCACCTTCGGCCTGGCTCACCTGAAGGTCGGCCGCCAATCCTTTGCTATACAGGAGGTTGATGGTCGAAAGCAGATCCTGCTGCGTCTGCGCCTGCCGCCGGGCAACCTTCAGACGGGCCTGCAATCCACGAATCGTGATGTAAATATCGCCAGTCTGCGCCGCCACTGCCAGGCGCGTGGCCACCGCACCGGCTTCCGAAGCCTGGTATTCGGCAAGTGCGGCTTCCCGCCCGCGACGCAGGCCACCAAACACATCCAGTTCCCAGCTCGCGTTGAAATTAGCCTCGTAATCATTGCCGTAGCGATCGAAACCGGGCGTCGAATTCTGAACTCGCCCCAAGGGGGTTTCAACCGACTGGTAGACTCGCGCCGCCTGGCCGCTGACAGTGCCGGACGGCAGCAGCGCGGCATTCGCCGCGCCAAGTCCCGCGCGCGCCTGCGAGACGCGAGCGGCGGCCTGCGCGAGGTCCAGGTTCTGATCCAGTGCGAGCGTGACGAATCGTGTCAGTTGCGGATCATCGAAACCCGTCCACCACGTGACAAGGTCGGCACTGGCCGCCGCGTGCCGGTGATCCACCGCGGCCTGGCCCTGGAACTGCTCGGGCATGGCTACATTGGGCCGGACATAATCGGGGCCTACAGCGCAGCCAGCCGAGAGACTGGCGGCAATAACCGCGGCAAGGATGGGTTTGGGTAGCATGAGCGTCTTCGCAAGATTCCGATGGTGACTATAATACCAAATAGTCACTGGTTGTCCATTCCTGTATGCTATACCCATGAAAAAAGCCACCAGTTCCCCCATCCCGGCGCGCGGCCCCGCTGACCACGAGGTACGGGATCAGATCGTTGTCGCCGCCACTGAGCACTTCAGCCGGTATGGCTACGAGAAAACGACGGTCTCAGACCTCGCCAAGGCGATCGGGTTTTCCAAGGCCTACATCTACAAGTTCTTCGAGTCCAAGCAGGCCATTGGCGAGATGATTTGCGCGAACTGCCTGCACGAGATCGAAACCGAGGTCAGGTCGGCCGTCGCACAGACCGATCTGCCACCGGAGAAGCTGCGGCGGATGTTCAACGTCTTCACGGAAGCGAGCCTCCGTCTGTTTTTCCAGGACCGCAAACTTTACGAGATTGCCGCATCGGCGGCCACGGAGAACTGGCAGGCGGTGCTTGCGTATGAAGAGCGCGTCCAGAAGTTGCTTCGGGACGTCCTCCAGGAGGGTCGGCAAAGCGGGGACTTCGAGCGCAAAACCCCCCTCGATGAGACTGCGATGGCGATCTATCTGGTGTTGCGCCCCTACCTCAACCCAATGCTCCTGCAGTACAGCTTCGATTACACCAAGGTCGCGCCTGCACAACTGTCCGGTCTCGTGCTCCGCAGTCTGTCGCCTTGACGGAAATCTCGATTGTGACCATTGACTAAAGTGGTCACTAGAACCATAATGAAAGCCCCGATCACTCCGTCAATGGGTCTTTCATGCTCCGGCGTCGCCTTGCTACCTCTACAGTCGTCTGTGCACTGGCACTTGCGCTAGCCGCCTGCGGCGCAAAAGCACCGTCCGATCCGCGCACCGAAGCGCCCCTGGTGCGCACCGCCATCGCTCGGGCGGCGATCCCCGCCTCCCGTTCGTTTACCGGAACCGTCGCCGCGCGTGTGCAGAGCGACCTGGGATTTCGCGTCTCCGGCAAGGTGCTCGAGCGGCTGGTGGATGCCGGGCAAACCGTCAAACGCGGCCAGTTGCTGATGCGCCTCGACCCCATCGATCTGAGGCTTGCCGCGCAGGCCCGGCAGGACGCGGTCACCGCCGCGCGAGCACGGGCGCAGCAGACCGCGCAGGACGAAGAGCGCTACCGCGACCTGCGCGGCACCGGCGCGATATCGGCATCGGCCTACGACCAGATCAAGGCGGCGGCCGACGCCGCCAAAGCGCAGCTCAGCGCGGCCGAGGCTGACGCCGACGTTGCGCGCAATGCGACGGGTTATGCCGAACTGTTGGCGGACGGCGATGGCGTTGTGATGGAAACGCTGGCCGAACCGGGCCAGGTCGTCAGCGCCGGCCAGCCCGTGGTGCGCCTGGCGCACGCCGGGCGCCGCGAGGCTGTCATCCAGCTACCCGAAACCCTGCGCCCCGCGATCGGTTCGGCCGCCCAGGCCACGCTGTTCGGCAACGGCGGTGTTAGCGTGCCGGCGACGCTGCGCCAGCTTTCGGATACGGCGGATCCTCGTACCCGGACCTTTGAAGCGCGGTATGTGCTGCAGGGAGAGCTGGCCGACGCCCCACTGGGCGCCACCGTCACGGTCCAGATTCCGGACGCGCGTTCCGCGGTGCAAGGCGGTTTGCAGGTGCCGATCGGCGCGCTGTTTGACGCGGGCAAGGGGCCGGGGGTGTGGGTCATCAACGGCGAGCCGGCAAAGGTTGCCTGGCGGCCGGTTACTGTCGAACATCTGGACGACGATAGTGCTCGCGTCGCCGGTGAGATCAAGCAAGGCGACCGGATCGTCGCGCTCGGCGCGCAGCTGCTGCGCGAAGGCGAGCAGGTCCGGGTGACAAGTCAAGCCGTCGCCGTGACGGCCGAGGGAGCCCGTCCGTGAGCGAAGGCCGTTTCAACCTGTCGGCGCTCGCCGTGCGCGAGCGCTCCATCACCCTGTTCCTGATCTGCCTGATTTCACTGGCCGGGCTCGTTTCGTTCTTCAAGCTGGGCCGGGCGGAAGACCCCGCGTTCACGGTCAAGGTGATGACCATCATCACCGCCTGGCCGGGAGCCACGGCGCAGGAAATGCACGATCAGGTCGCCGAGAAGATCGAAAAGCGCATGCAGGAGCTGCGCTGGTACGACCGGAGCGAGACCTACACACGGCCTGGGCTGGCCTTCACGACCTTGACCTTGCTCGACAGCACGCCGCCGTCGGAAGTGCAGGAGCAGTTCTACCAGGCCCGGAAAAAAATCAGCGACGAGGCAAATAACCTTCCGGCTGGCGTGATCGGGCCGATGGTCAATGACGAATACGCGGATGTTACCTTCGCGCTGTTTGCGTTGAAGGCGAAGGGTGAACCGCAGCGCCTGCTCGTTCGCGATGCCGAGACGCTGCGCCAACGGCTGCTGCACGTGCCGGGCGTGAAGAAGGTCAACATCATCGGCGAGCAGGCGGAGCGGATCTATGTCGAGCTCTCACATGACCGTCTGGCAACGCTGGGCGTGAGCCCCCAGGAAGTGTTCGCCGCGCTCAACGGTCAGAATGCCCTGACGCCGGCCGGCTCCGTGGAGACCAAAGGTCCGGAGGTGTTCATTCGCCTGGACGGCGCCTTCGACAACCTGCAGAAGATCCGCGACACGCCGGTCGTAGCGCAGGGCCGCACGCTGAAGCTGTCGGACATTGCCACCGTTACGCGTGGTTATGAAGATCCGGCGACGTTCATGATCCGCAACAACGGCGAACCGGCACTGCTGCTGGGCATCGTCATGCGCGACGGTTGGAACGGGCTCGACCTCGGCAAGGCGCTGGACAGCGAGGTCGGCGCAATCAACGCCGGGCTGCCGCTGGGCATGAGCCTGACCAAAGTCACCGATCAGGCCGTCAACATTCATTCGGCGGTCGACGAGTTCATGCTCAAGTTTTTCGTCGCGCTGCTGGTGGTCATGCTGGTGAGTTTCGTCAGCATGGGCTGGCGCGTGGGCCTCGTCGTTGCCGCGGCCGTACCGCTGACACTCGCGGTGGTGTTCGTGGTGATGGCCGCGACCGGCAAGAACTTCGATCGCATCACGCTCGGCTCGCTGATCCTCGCGCTCGGCCTGCTCGTGGACGACGCGATCATCGCGATCGAAATGATGGTGGTAAAG
Organism: Paraburkholderia sp. CI2; assembly: GCF_014201055.1. Classification (NCBI taxonomy): domain Bacteria; kingdom Pseudomonadati; phylum Pseudomonadota; class Betaproteobacteria; order Burkholderiales; family Burkholderiaceae; genus Paraburkholderia; species Paraburkholderia sp. CI2. The sequence continues at coordinate 39,052 of NZ_JACHDL010000032.1, read as the reverse complement.
ATGGAGGAAGGCTACGGCCGCATCGCCGCCTCCGCCTACGCGTGGAGCCATACGGCCGCGCCGATGCTGGCGGGCACGCTGGTGACCGCCGTCGGCTTCATGCCCAATGGCTTCGCGCGCTCCACGGCCGGCGAATACACCAGCAACATGTTCTGGATCGTCGGCATCGCACTGATCGCATCGTGGGTCGTCGCCGTGGTCTTCACGCCCTACCTGGGTGTGAAGATGCTGCCCGACTTCAAAAAGGTCGAAGGCGGTCACGACGCGATCTACGACACGCCGCGCTACAACCGCTTCCGTCAGCTGCTCACGCGCGTCATCGCGCGCAAATGGCTGGTCGCCGGTTCGGTCGTGGGCCTCTTCGTGCTGGCCATCCTCGGCATGGGCGTGGTCAAAAAACAGTTTTTCCCGATCTCCGACCGTCCCGAAGTGCTGGTCGAGGTGCAGATGCCCTATGGCACGTCGATCTCGCAAACCAGCGCCGCGACGACGAAGGTCGAAGCGTGGCTCGCGAAGCAGAAGGAAGCCAGGATCGTCACCGCATACATCGGGCAAGGCGCGCCACGCTTTTACCTGGCGATGGGGCCGGAACTGCCCGATCCGTCGTTTGCCAAGATCGTGGTGCGCACGGACAGCCAGGATGAGCGCGACGCATTGAAGCAGCGACTGCGTCAGGCAGTCGCCAACGGTCTCGCCCCCGAGGCGCGCGTGCGGGTCACGCAACTCGTGTTCGGTCCTTATTCGCCGTTCCCGGTCGCCTACCGTATCTCTGGCCCGGACCCGGACAAGCTGCGCGGTATTGCGGGAGAAGTCGAGCAGGGGATGGAGGCCAGTCCGATGATGCGCACGGTCAATGCTGACTGGGGGACGCGCACGCCCACGCTGCACTTCACGTTGCAGCAGGATCGCTTGCAGGCGGTGGGACTGACATCCAGCGCCGTGGCGCAACAACTGCAATTCCTGCTAACCGGCGTGCCTGTCACCGCCGTGCGTGAGGATATTCGAACCGTGCAGGTCATCGCGCGTTCGGCCGGCGATGTTCGTCTCGACCCGGCGCGGCTCGGCGACTTCACGCTGGCTGGCGCGAGCGGGCAACGCATTCCGCTGTCGCAGGTGGGCAAGGTCGACGTGCGCATGGAGGAACCAATCATGCGCTGGCGGGACCGGGTGCCGACGATCACGGTACGGGGCGACATTGCCGACAACCTTCAGCCGCCGGACGTATCGACGGCGATCACCAGGCAGCTCCAACCCATCATCGCCAGGCTTCCGACCGGCTACCGTATCGAAGAGGCGGGCTCCATCGAGGAATCGGCTAAAGCGACGAAAGCCATGTTGCCGCTCTTCCCGATCATGCTGGCGGTTACGCTCATCATCATCATCTTCCAGGTGCGCTCGATCTCCGCAATGGTGATGGTGTTCCTGACCAGCCCGCTGGGCTTGATCGGGGTGGTGCCGACGTTGATCCTGTTCAGGCAGCCGTTCGGCATCAATGCGCTGGTCGGTCTCATCGCGCTATCGGGCATCCTGATGCGCAACACGCTGATCCTGATCGGACAGATTCACCAGAACGAGCAGGCGGGGCTGGATCCGTTCCAGGCGGTCGTCGAAGCCACCGTGCAGCGTGCCAGACCGGTGATCCTGACGGCCATGGCGGCGATCCTCGCTTTCATCCCGCTGACCCATTCGGTGTTCTGGGGAACCCTCGCGTACACGCTGATCGGCGGTACGTTCGCCGGGACGATTCTGACCCTGGTCTTCCTGCCGGCGATGTATTCGATCTGGTTCAAGATTCGACCCGAGCGTATCGCCGGCTTGCGCAAAGATCGGCATGAGCAGGTGCAGCCTTCCGAGCAAACGCTGCAGGACGCGCTCGACGCGGACAGTTAAAAAAAACACCATCAATTCACCTGAAGGGAGCTGTTCATGTCGAATTCCACTGTTGTCGTTGTTACCGGCGTGTCATCGGGTATCGGACGCGCCGCCGCCGAGAAGTTTGCCAGGCGGGGGTGCCGCGTATTTGGCACCGTGCGCAGCATCGCAAAAGCGATGCCTATCTCGGGAGTCGAGCTTGTCGAGATGGATGTTCGCAACGATGCTTCGGTCCAGGCTGGAATCCAGTCCATCATCGATCGCGCGAGGCGAATCGACGTGCTCGTCAACAATGCAGGAACGAGCATGATTGGCGCGGTCGAGGAAACGTCGACTGCCGAGGCCTCGTCTCTGTTCGATACCAATGTATTCAGCATTCTGCGCGCGACACAGGCTGTACTCCCCCACATGCGGGCACAACGCGGTGGAAGGATCGTCAATGTCAGTTCGGTGCTCGGATTTCTCCCGGCGCCCTACATGGGACTCTATTCGGCGTCCAAGCACGCTGTGGAAGGGCTGACCGAAACCCTGGATCATGAGGTGCGCCAGTTCGGCATACGCGCAACGCTGGTCGAACCGACTTTTACCAGGACCAATCTCGACATCAATGCGCCTCAGGCGGGTTCGAAAATCGCCGACTATGACCGCGAGCGTGCCCTTGCAACGAGCGCAGTCGTGAACAGTGTCAAAGGTGCCCCCGAGCCCGAGGGCGTGGCAAACACTATTGTCGAAGCGGCGCTTGGCGCCTGGCGGATGCGTCGCACGCCTGCCGGACAGGCGTCGTTGCTGAGCAAGTTACGCCGCTTTATGCCCGCTGGTCCCGTCGATTCAAGCTTGAGGAATACATTCGGACTTGGTTGAAGCGCTCGTCCACGCATCACATTGCGGCCGAGGTTCGACGCAGCGGAAACCGGATCTCGAACGTGGTCCCCACGCCCTCGCGCGACGCAAACTCGATCTGCCCATCGAGCACGCGGCATAGCTCCCTGACGATCGCGAGCCCGAGCCCCGTGCCCGGAATCTCGTCGCAGGCCGCGCGCTCGAACTCATCGAATACGCGCTCCGCGTCGGCGGGCGCAATGCCGACGCCGGTGTCGGAGACGCGAATCGCCCAGTGTTCGGCGCCATGCATCGCGAACCGGATTTCGACTTGCCCCGACTTCGTGTACTTGATCGCGTTGGTCAACAGATTGACCGCGATCTGCTTGAGCTTCAGCCGATTCGACGTGACGACCGGCAGCGCCGCGTCGAACGCGCTGCGCAACGCAAGCCCTTTCGCCTCGATCGACGGTCGCGTCGACGCGACGAGTTCGTCGAAGAGTTCGCGCAAATCGACGTCTTCGAGCACGAGCGGCGCGGAGTCTCCGAGCACGACCGAGTACTCGACCATCTGGTCGACCAGTTGCTTCATGTCGGCAGCCTGACGGTTCGCGAGCGTCAATGCGGTATCGGCTTTCGACGGCGCTCGCTCGATCAGTTGCAGCGCGACCGAAAACGCGTTGAGGAAATTGCGCAGATCGTGCACGACGCTGCGCGTGATCTGCATCCGCGATGCATATAGATCGCCGACCAGCCGTTGTTCGAGCGTCAATTCGTGATTCGCGCGTTCGAGCCGTCCCGTGTATTCGTCGATCTTGCGATCGCGTTCGGCGACCGCTTCCTTGATCGACTCATACCTGACCACGCTGAATGCTTCGGCGATCAGGCGGCGCGCGCGGCTCTCGTGACGGCGCGTGCACGTCCGGTCGCGTTCGACGAACTCTTCGAGCGCTTCGAAGAGCACCTGCTGAAAGAGGTCCAGTTCGCGCACCAGCTCTTCGATCCGGTAGCCCTGCTGCCAACGGACCTTGCCGTGCTTCTTCGCGTCGCGTTCGATCGACGTTTCGACGCGCTCGAGATCTTCTGCATCGAGCCCCCGGCACAGCTCGTCGAGAATATCCGGCAGATGGTCGGCCAGTTGCCGATAAGTGAGCTTGTCCGCTTCGACGAGATCGGCGTCGGCGGAGACGGCATGCATCCATTGCCGCGTCAGGCCGCCCCGTTCCGCGCGGATGAAGTTGGCGAAGTTGCGCAGCGGGCTCACGCGTCTGTCGGTCATGATGGATACCGGAATGGAGTTTCTACAACATACAACGCGCGAACGGTTCGAACGCCTCGATTTGCGCGGGCACCGCAAACCTGTTTCGCCGCCGATCGGCCAGGCGACCCGATGCGCGCCGGCAACCCGCGTCATTATCCGCGCAATTGCCGTTCGTGGAACATCTCTTGCGAGACTCTGATCAGACAAGAAGGCAAATTTCGTCCGCAAAACATGATGTATTCGATATTGCTGGTCGACGACGAACCAGAAATTCTAGCCGCATGGCGGTTGATTCTGGAGAGCGCAGGGTATGAGGTGAGTTGCGCGAGCAACGGCGCCGAAGCACTCGCTTGTGTCGTCGCTCACGTTCCCGACCTGATTGTTACGGACTGGATGATGCCGGTCATGGACGGCGCGGAGTTATGCCGCCGTTTGAAATCGATGCCGTTATCCGTCAACGTACCGATTCTGGTCCATACCGCGGTGCCGCCTTCGGACAGCGATGCGCATTACTGCAGCGCATGTCTGCTGAAGCCGATCGGCGCGGATCTCTTTCTGAGCACGATCGCGCAGCTTTGCGCGCAACGGTGCTGATATGGCACGCGTCGCCGCGATCACCGTCGTGATGACGTCAACGCCGTGCCACGTCATCGTCCGGGACGCCTGCTGAATCGTCCTTCAGGAAATCGACGAACGCGCGCAGCGGCGCGGGCACATGACGATGGCCCGGATAGTAAAGAAAAGGCCCTGAAAAGCGCTGCCACCACGGTTCGAGAATCGCTTCGAGCGCGCCGCTGTCCAGATGCGGGCGCAGCATGTCTTCGAACAGGTGAATGATGCCGAGGCCCGCGACCGCGCCGCTGACCGCGAGGTCGATCGCGGCGCCGGGCCGCACCAGCAGCGGTCCTGTCGGATTCAATTGCAGCAGCTCGCCGTCGCGCTCGAAGTACCAGGTCGGCATCGCGCCGCTGGCGAATTGCCCGCGCAGGCAGGCATGCGCGAGCAATTCGCCGGGATGTTGCGGACGGCCGTGCGCGTCGAGATACGCGGGCGCCGCGGCGGTCGCGAAGCGCTGCACGCGCGCGCCGATCGGCACCGCGATCATGTCCTGCTCGAGGCGTTCATCGTAGCGAATGCCCGCATCGCACCCGATCGACAGCACGTCGACGAAACCATCCTCGACCACCACTTCGACGCGAATATCCGGGTACTGCTTCAGAAAGCGCGCAAGCACGTCGGGCAGCACGATGCGCGCGACGCTCGACGGCACGTTGAGCTTCAATGTGCCGGTCGGCTTGTCGCGAAAGCCGTTCAGCACGTCGAGCGCCGCTTCCATTTCGCCGAACAGCGGCGTCAGCTTCTCGATCAGACGCAGCCCGGCTTCGGTCGGCGCGACGCTGCGCGTGGTGCGGTTCAGTAGCCGCAGCCCGAGTTTGGTTTCGAGGCGCCGCACCGCGACGCTCAGACTCGACGCCGACACGCCGCTCACGCGCGCCGCGTCGCGAAAGCCGCCGGCGCGGGCGACGGAAACGAAGGCGGCCAGATCATTCAGTTCCATGACGATTGATTGTGCAGAATTTTGAACAACCCGTACACGTTAGACCGCTTTATTCAACAACGCAATTGCGGCGATACTGCCGCTCATCACTTCACGAGGAGATCGTCATGCCGAACTTCAGCTCCATCGACACTTTCGCACTAGCCGGCCGCCCGGTGCGGCGCATGGGCTATGGCGCGATGCAGCTGGCCGGCCCCGGCGTGTTCGGGCCGCCGAAAGACCGCGACGCGGCGCTCGCGGTGCTGCGTGAGGCGGTCGCGTCGGGCGTCGACCACATCGATACCAGCGATTTTTACGGGCCGCACGTGACCAATCAGTTGATCCGCGAGGCGCTCCACCCGTATCCACGCGATCTGACGATCGTGACGAAGGTGGGCGCGGTGCGCGATGGCGCCGGCGCCTGGCTGCCGGCGCAGGAGCCCGCCGACCTCGAGCGCGCGGTGCATGACAATCTGCGCAACCTCGGGCTCGACGCGCTCGACGTGGTCAACATGCGCGTCATGGGCAACGTGCACGAGCCGAGCGAGGGCTCGATCGAAAAGCAGGTCACGGCGCTCGCCGAACTGCAGCAGCGCGGGCTCGTGCGTCATGTCGGCCTGAGCAACGTGACGGCCGCGCAGATTGCCGAGGCTCAGCGCATCACTGAGGTCGTGTGCGTGCAGAACCACTACAACCTCGTGCATCGCGACGACGATGCGTTGATCGATGCGCTCGCGGAGCAGGGCATCGCCTACGTGCCGTTTTTCCCGCTGGGTGGCTTCACGCCGATTCAATCGTCCGAGCTGTCGGAGCTTGCGCGCAAGCTCGAGGCGACGCCGATGCAGGTCGCGCTTGCCTGGCTATTGCATCGGGCACCTAACATTCTGCTGATTCCGGGCACGTCTTCGGTGACTCATCTGCGTGAAAACCTGCAGTCGGCGCAGTTGAAGCTCAGCGACGAGGTGCTCGATCAACTGAATGCGATCGGCGCTGAAAAGGGCTGATTACACCGATGCCGCGATGAACTCCCGCAACCATTGATGCGCGGGATCGCGATGCACCCGCTCGTGCCATAGCATCGCCATCTCGTAGCCCGGCACCTCGACGGGCGGCTCGACCATCCGCAGCGCGTCCGTGCCGCGCACGAGACGCGCACGAGACGCGCGGGCAGCATCCCCACGAGATCCGTGCTCGCGAGCACCGACTGCATGAACAGAAAGTGCGGCACCGACAGCACGACCTTGCGCGCGAGACCCACCTTCGCGAGCGTCTCGTCGGTGACGCCGAAAAAGCCGCCGCCATCGGGCGACACGATCACGTGTTCGAGCTTGCAGAACTGCGCGAGGGTGGGCCGGCGCTTCAGCTTCGGATGACCCGCGCGGCCGACCAGCACGTAGCGCTCGGCAAACAGCACGCGACGGCGCAAGCCTTCGGGCGCGCCTTCGCTCGTATGGAAGCCGATATCGATATCGCCCTGTTCAGCCTGGCGAGCGAGCCGCGGCGGCACCGCCTCGACGATCGCGAGACGCGTGCCGGGCGCCACCGCGCGCAAGCCCGCGAGCATCGGCAGGATGATCGTCGACTCCGCGTAGTCCGTTGCGGCGATGCGCCAGGTTTGCGTCGCCGCGGCGGGATCGAATGGAATGGTTGGCGCGACCGCGCGCTGCAGTGCGTCGAGCGCTTTGCGCAATGGCGGTTTCCTATTTCGTTATCACTGTCGCGGTTTCTGTCAAATGCGATTCGTTGAGGTACTGCACATAGATTTGCTTTTGTGAGCGATGCCGCGGCTCGTCTTGGAAGTGCAGGCGACGTGTATCAAACGGAAGCTGCTGACGTGCCAGGTCATATGGGCGCATTTGTACCATTGACTCAATTCGTGGTCGTGCTCTCTTGAGAAATTGACGGTTATCAGCGCTTCAGTTCGATCTGTCTAGATTCTCATTGACGAGGAGCGCGCTCGAACCTCACGCTCCGAGGTCCCGTTGAAAATACACTGAACGAACGTTACTGCATGCAGACTTGCCTAACGTCTACAGTCCGACGGTAGACGTTCCTGTTCAGCCAAGGCACGAACGTGTATTCGTCGTACGCGTTGCTGCCCATATAAATCCAATTGCTGAGTATGTTGGACATCACCATCTCCCACTCCTTCCGTCGCTAACGGGCACCGCTCCGGCTTCGCGGCAAAAGCCGCTCCCAGCCACGTTCTCACGCCTTTCGATGCCGCGGCACCGGGCTGCTACTCGATCGACTGCAGTATGTCGTTACCAAAAGGCAAGACCGGGCACTGCATCAATGCCCCATTTCGCTCGAAGGCGGCTCAAAGCTGGTCCTTGCGACCGGTATCCGCGTCGTGGATGTGTGCAGAAGAACGCTTTCGACGCGACACCGCTCTTGTGCCACGACTACCAAAGGTGCGGATATGCCAGACGGCCACAAATACTGTACATAAAGACTAAGATAGGTATGTGTACAAAATAAAGCAAGGGGGTTCGGACAGCCCGCTCATCGCTATCGTCCTCGAAGGTGGGACCTCGGGCGCCCGAGCTGCTTGCAGGAACGGGAGCCGCGTTCTGCTTCTAACCGTGGCTTGGCATCTTGTGCTCAACCTTGTGAAGGCAGGGAATTCCCTCTCTTTTTTCTTTTTTTTGGTTTTGTATCATGACCTAACTTTGGTGGTATTTTCTACAAAGGCGCCGCGGGAAGCGTTTTGAACCGGGCTGCCGATTGACGATTCAGGAGTTCAGACATGGATGAAGCCACGCGCGAGGCGTTCGCCGAGGACGGCGCCGTTCTCGTCAAAGGTCTTCTCAGCGAGCAGCAGTTGGCGCGGTGCAGGGAGGTCTTCGACTGGGGCATAGAGAACCCCGGGCCTATGGCTTGCAGCCTGTTCGAAGGCACGGTACACAAGACCCACAACGACAACGCCAATCCGTATGCGAAGGGGCGTCTGGACGAGCTGGTTGGCCAACTGCCGTTCGGCCGACTGTTCGCGGACCTGTGGGCCTCGGATCACGTCTGGTATTTCGCAGAGGAGCTGTTCCTCAAAAGTGGGGGCAGGAGCGGTCGCTCGCCGTGGCATCAGGACACGTCCTACCTGCCATGGGAGGGGATGCACCTCGGGAATGCGTGGATCAGCTTTGAGGCCGTCCCCAAACAGAATGCGCTTGAGATTGTGCGGGGATCCCATCGAGGTCCGCGTCACGATGGCACGACCTTTCAAAATGCTGAAGATCCGACTGATCCTCTCCATGGCGGCGATGTCTGGCCGCGCCTGCCGAATATCGAAGCTGAGCGCCGCGATAACCCGGCTGCTTACGACATCATTTCGTGGGCGACGGAGCCCGGTGACGTCCTGCTGCTGCATCCGGGCGTGCTGCACGGCGGCGGCGCGGTGGACAGCGCGTTTCCAGAGCGCCACACGCTCGTGCTGCGCTTCTTCGGCGACGTCGCGGTTTTCAGTCCGCTGCCGCAACCGAGCGTCTCGGGCTTCACGTCGTCCGGTGTCTTGCTCATCGAAGAACTTGCCGCGTTGAAAGAAGGGGATCCGTTTCGCGCACCGTGTTTCCGTCAACTCGTCTGACCATAGGGGCCACCATCATGACAATGTCCACTACGCGGCAATCGATCATCCCGCCGCCGTTCCAGGCGTTCTACGACGCTTACCATTTTTCACCCGCGACCCGCGTGGGGAACACGATCTGGGTCTCCGGCCAGGTCGGCATCGGCACGGATATGAAAGCCGGCGAGGGCATGCCGGCGCAGGCCCGCATCGCCTTCGAGTCCCTCAAAGCCGTGCTCGAGACGGCGGGCGCGAGCCTCTCCGACGTGGTGGAGCTGACCACCTTTCACACGGACTTACGCGGTGAAATGGAGGCCTTTTCGGCGGTCAAGGACGCGTACTTCCCGGCGCGCTATCCGTCGTGGACTGCGGTTGGCGTAACACAATTGGCGCTGCCAGAGTTGTGCATCGAGATTCGGGCTGTGGCCGTGGCAGGCTGCGGCGAGGACTGAGCGGTTCGGCCCCGATGTGTAGGGTTTGATTCTAACGATGCGTACTACGAATGAAAATTGGATCGGAAGGAGAGTCATGATGAGAAAGCACACCATCGGAACCATGTCCGCCATCACGGCTACTTTATTGCTCGTGGCCGGAGTGGCAGTTGCCGACGACCTCACGCCGTCAGGCGCCGAGCGCGCGGCCAGCAAGGACGGACTCGTGCCGGCGTTTGCCGGCAGGGAAGCCACGCCGGCCGGCTGGGAGTGGGGCAAGGTCCGCGGTGACTTCTGGAAGTACAAGAACGAAAAACCCCTGTACACGATCGATGCGTCGAACGTCGACAAATACGCCGAAAAGCTGTCACCGGGGGAGATTCAGCTCGTCAAGCAGTTGAAGGGCTACCGCATGGACGTCTATCCGTCCCACCGCGAATGCCAGCTGCCGGATTTCGCCGAGCAGAATTCGAAGGCAAATCTCACGACGGCGAAACTCGCTTCGGATGGCGAGACGCTGCAGGCGGCGGCGCTACCAGGCGTGGCGTTTCCGCAGCCGACGAACGGCGCCGAGGCGATCCTCAACTATGAAACACGGTACCGCGGCGAGGGGGTCGAGTGGTCGCCGGTTGTCACGTCCATTTCACCGCGCCCGGGCGGCAGCGACTGGATCGACGCAATCGGTCCCCAGGTGTTCTATTTCCCGGGGGGCAAGGATGGCAGCAGCACGCCGCAGGATGTTGACCAACTCAGTCTCGGTGCCTACTTTTCCGTCGATTCGCCGGCAGCACTGGCCGGGCAGGCCTTCGTGCAGCGGCAGTACTTCGATAAGGATTCGGAAACGTACTACTACTTCCCCGGCCAACGCCGGGTGAGACGCATGCCGGCCTATACGCACGATGCGCCACTGATCGGCTTCGAGAATCAGTATCTGATCGACGAATCCAACATGTTGAACGGCTCAATCGACCGCTTCAACTGGAAGCTCGTAGGCAAGAAGGAAATGATCGTCCCGTATAACGATTTCGGCATGTACACCTTCAAGGACAAACTGCATGACGTCGCCACGCCCAATGGCATCTCGTCCGATCATCGCCGCTACGAGGTGCACCGCGTCTGGGTCGTGGAGGCGACGCTCAAGCCCACGGCGCGCCACGTTGCGTCGAAGAAGGTGTTCTACCTGGACGAGGATAGCTGGCTTGCGCTCGTGGGCGAGGACTATGACGCGCAGGGCAAGCTCTGGAAGGTGCGCGAGAGCTACCCGATCCCGGTGTGGGAACTGGGCGGCGCCTGCGATAACGAGCCGTTCGTGCAGTACGACGTCAACAACGGGCGCTACGTGTTCGACGCCTCGTCGATTGGCCAGGGTAAGGACATTCGCTGGTACCAGCAGGTCAACGACCCGCGTTTCAAGACGGACTTCTTCACGGCTGAATCCTTGCGATCGGTGAGCGAGCGCTGAAGTTCGGCGAAGGACCAGGGACCGGCGTGCATCGGTGACGTGCGCCGGGATCGAGGGTGACGGCAGGGGAGATCCATGAAAACGAAGATCATCGGAAGATATATTGCGGCGTCGCTGGCCATGTTCGGTACGGCTGCGACCAGCGCGTACGGTTATGAGTTCACGACGGGTCTTGGTGATCTCACGGGTTCATGGGTGACCAACCTCACGGGGGGCGCGGGCATCCGCACAAAAAACCCGAGCTGCTCGCTTACCGGCGACCCGAACTCGTTCGGTTGCGGCGCGGCAGCCAACACCAATCAATGGGGCGTGGGTGACGACGGTAATCTGAACTACCGCAAGGGTCAGCCCTTCAGCACCTACGTCAGCGCGACGAGCGAACTGCTCTTCAAGATGCCAAGCGAGGGCCTAAAGTTCATGATCCGTGGCACGGGTATGTACGACTTCCTCGCCGGCGACACGAACCGCACGCCGCTGTCGAGCACCGCTGCGGCGCAGGTCGTCTACAACGTGCAACTGCTCGACCTCTGGGGCGAGAAGGATTTCACGATCAACGGGCAGAGCGCGCACGTGCGCCTCGGCAACCAGGTGGTCAACTGGGGCGAGAGCATGTTCGCGCAGGGCGGTATCAACGCCACCAACTCTCTCGACGTGCAGAAGCTGCTGATTCCCGGCTCGCAGCTGAAGCAGGCGCTGCTGCCCGCGCCGATGATCAGCTTTGCAGCGGACCTTTCTCATGGCTTTAGTACTGAGGATTACTACCAGTTTTCGTGGAACGGCAACCGCTATCCGCCGGTGGGCTCGTTCTGGTCGGTATCGAACAGCCTGGGCCGGGGAACCAACCCGTATACGGTGAGCACCACTAATCTGAACGTGGCCGGCCCCAGCGCCGGCACCATCGCGGGGGCCAGCAGCGGCAACCAGAACGTGCTCGACGGCATCAATAACGGCCTCGTCAGCGGTGCGTTTGCGGGGCCTCCCTTTAACGTTGTCGGCCTGCCCGTCAACTGGCAGGCGCCATCGAAGTACCATCCGCAGTTCGGCATGAAGTTCAACTATTCGCCGCGCTCCTTCGATGCGAACTTTGCTGTCTATTACGAGAACTACACCGACAAGTCGCCGGTGCTTTCGTCTCTGGCCAATGGGACGTTGGACTGGTCGTATCTGCAGAACCGTCAGCTCTTCGGCGCCAGCGCTAACTTCGGGATCGGCAACTGGGCGATCGGCACCGAGCTCTCGTACCGGCCGCACGATGCCGTCGCACTGTCGAGCTGCTATGGCGCAGGTGGCCCACTGGACCTGAACACCAACGGCGTGGCCGGCGTGAATTGCCAGCAATGGGCCGACATGAAGAAGCTCCAGTACGACATCAACGGGCTGCTGGCGCTAACGCGCAGCGAGTATCCGTTCCTCAAGCTGCTCGGTGCGGATGAAGCGACGCTGACCTGGGAGCTCACATGGATCTACTACCCTGGCCTGAGCCAGCGCGGCGTCACGCGCTCGGTGGATGGCCAGACGGTCACGCAGGTGCCTCAGGCGGGCTACCTGCCCTGGCTGAACAACGGATCCAGCCTGGGCTACCCGATCGGCATGGCGCAGGGCACGTCGAGCTCCGTGGGCGCAACCATCGATTTCAACTGGACCTACGACGGCACGCTGATTCATGGCTGGCAGGTGACGCCGGGCGTGACGTTCGCCGACGGACTCTACGGCTATACGCCGACGCTTACCGCGAACTACCTGCAGGGCTCGAAGTCGCTGAACCTCTACGTGCTGTTCAACCAGAACCCGACGGTCTGGCAGGCGGGCATCAATTACACGCTGTTCTGGGGCGGGCACAACACCGTAGGCAATCCCTACGCAGACCGCAACTTCGTCGGCATGTTCGTCACCCGGAACTTCTGATGGCCGAAACGCCGGCGTGGGGTCCGATGCCGCTTGTCGCCGGAGCTGCCGAAACATTTGAAGGGAAAATGCCGTGTTACATCGTCTGGTAAAAACGCTGGAAAGGGTGTTCTTCGGTCACCGCATGGCGGTGCTGGTGAGCATTGGCCTGTTCACCGTGGTCATGGCATTTTTTGCCGTGCAGTTGCGGATGGATGCGGGCTTCGAGAAGCAGATGCCGATCGGCCACGAATACATTCAGACCTTCCAGAAGTACCGCTCCGACCTGCTCGGAGCGAACCGGATCACCGTGGTCGTGCGTGCACGCAAGGGCTCGATCTGGACGAAGGAAGGGCTTACGCGACTGTACAAGGTGACCCAGGCGGTGACGTACCTGCCGAACGTGGACCGCATTGGCGTGCAGTCGCTGTGGACGCCGAACGCCTACGTGAACGAGATCACCGACGAGGGCTTCCGCGCGGAGCCAATCATCTCCGGCACGATCACGCCCGACCAGCTCACGCCCGACGTTGTCGCGAAGGTGCGCCGTGCGACGACACTCGGCGGCTATATCGGCACGCTCGTTTCGCACAACGAAGACAGCGCCATGATTACGGCCGAGCTCAACGAGCGGGACCGCAATGGCAAGGTGCTCGATTACGTGGCGTTCAACCACCTGCTCGAAGCCCAGATCCGCAAACCGTTTGAAGATGCGGGCTATGAAATCCAGATCATTGGCTTCGCGAAGCAGATCGGCGATATCGCCGATGGCGCGACCGCCGTGCTCGGCTTCTGCGGCATCGCGTTGCTGCTCACGGCGCTTGCGGTCTACTGGTACTGCCATTCGGTGCGCTTCACGGTGCTGCTGATTTCATGCTCGCTGACATCGCTCGTCTGGCAGTTCGGCACGCTGAAGCTGTTGGGCTTTGGACTGGACCCGCTCGCGGTGCTGGTGCCATTCCTGGTCTTTGCGATTGGCGTCTCGCACGGCGTACAGCAGGTCAATTTCATCGTGCGGGAGATTGCGCACGGCAACAGCTCGTTCGATGCGGCGCGGCACAGCTTCAGTGGTTTGCTGATTCCGGGCGTACTGGCACTCGTCACCGCATTCGTATCGTTCATCACGCTGCTGCTGATTCCGATACCGATGGTGCGGGAACTGGCGATCACGGCGTCGCTCGGCGTCGCATACAAGATCGTGACGAATCTGATCCTGCTGCCGGTGGCGGCGTCATGCTTCAACTTCGCGAAGAGCTACGCGGACAGCGCGCTCAAGCGCAGCGAGCGGCGCTCGGCGTGGTTGCGCGGGCTCGCGCGCATCGCCCAGCCGCGTTATGCAGGCGTGACCGTTGCATTGACGCTGGTGGTGTTCGCACTTGCCGCGTGGCAAAGCCGCGACCGTGTGATCGGCACACTGCAGCCGGGCGCGCCAGAACTGCGTGCGGATGCGCGTTTCAACAGCGATGCCACGTCGATCGCTTCGAGCTACGACATCGGCCTCGACTGGCTCACTGTCGCGATCGAGTCGGCGCAAAAGGGCTGCGACAACCCGGCAGTCGGCCTGTACGAGGACGACCTCACGAGCGCGATGCGCACCGAGCCAGGCGTGGTGTCGGTCGAGTCCTACTCGGCGATGCTGCGCCGCTACAACCAGGGCTACAACGAGGACTACCCGAAGATGAATGTCGTGCCGATCGACCCTGGGAACTACGGCGCGGTCTCGGTGGATGTGGGCCGGGTGAAGGGCTTCATGAAGGCGGATTGCAGCATGACGGCCGTGCACCTGTTTCTCACCGACCACAAGGCCAAGACGATCAGCCGGATCCTGGACGACGTGAAGACGTATCGCGCTTCGCATCCGTTCCCGGGCATCACCGTGCGTCTCGCGGCGGGCAATGCGGGCGTACTCGCCGCGACCAACGAGGAAGTGGCAGCGAGCGAGTTGCCCATGATGCTCTACGTGTATGCAGCGATCCTGATACTGGTGTTCCTCGCCTACCGCGACTGGCGCGCGATGCTCGCGTGCTGCCTGCCGCTCTCGGTGGCGACTTTCATCGGCTACTGGTTCATGAAGGAACTGCAGATCGGGCTCACGGTGGCGACGCTGCCCGTCATGGTGCTGGCGGTGGGTATTGGCGTGGATTACGCGTTCTATATCTACAACCGGCTGCAGGTGCATCTGGCGGGCGGGCAGAACATCGTGAAGGCTGTGCAGCACGCAATGCTGGAAGTGGGTGTGGCGACGATCTTTACGGCTATCACGCTGGCCATTGGCGTGGCGACGTGGAGCTTCTCGGCGCTGAAGTTCCAGGCCGACATGGGCAAGCTGCTGGCGTTCATGTTCCTCGTGAACCTGCTGATGGCGATGACGGCGCTGCCGGCGCTGGCCTCTGTGCTGGAACGGTGGTTCCCGAGGCGCAAACCGGCGCGTGCGCCTGGACTCTTCAGCCATTGAACAGGGGAGACGCAGTCATGATCAAGATACTTGTTGCTTGTGCCGCGCTGTGCGCGAGTGCGGCAGTCTGGGCTCTGCCGCCGGGAGCCATTGCGGAGTGGGCGGCGATGCCCGCACACGCGTGGGCGGCCCCGTCCCACATGATGCTGCTGGACGCCACGCGCGCGGGTAAGCGCATCGTGGCGGTGGGCGAGCACGGCGTCATCGTTATATCGGATGACGAAGGAAAGACGTGGCGCCAGGCGAAACGAGCGGCTGTTTCGGCGACGCTCTCGGCCGTCACCTTTACCGACGCGCAGCACGGCTGGGCGGTCGGCCAGTGGGGCCTGATTCTCGCAACGGGCGACGGCGGCGAGACCTGGCAGAAGCAGCGCATGGACCTCTCGGTGGACCAGCCGCTCTTCTCAGTGCTGTTCACGAGCCAGAGAGATGGCGTGGCCGTAGGCCTGTGGTCGCTGATGCTCGCCACGCACGACGGCGGCAAGACGTGGACGAAGGTGACTGTGCCGAAGCCGCCGGGTGGCACGAGGGCGGACCGCAACCTGTACCACATTTTTGCCGACAGCAAGGGCGCGCTCTATATCGATTCGGAACAGGGGATGGTGCTGAAGTCCACGGATGGTGGCGCGAACTGGAGCTATCAGGCAACGGGCGGCAAGGGCACGCTGTGGACGGGCGTGGCGCTGCCCGACGGGCGGATCGTGGTGGGCGGGCTGCTGGGCAGCCTGTACCAGAGCAGCGACGGCGGGGCGACGTGGGCGGCGCTGAACGTGGGCACGAAGAGTTCGATCACCGATCTCGTAGCGACTCGAAACGGACTGATGGGCGTCGGGCTCGATGGCCTTGTGTTCCGGCAACGCGAGGGCAGCACGTCGTTCGAGGTTCATCAGCGCGACGATCGCGCAACGCTCACCGCCGCATTGATTGATGGCGCCGGCAAACCGGTGTTGTTTTCGCAGGAGGGGGTGCTGACGGTCCATTGAGAAGCGCCAGTCGCTACCTTGTTAGAACGTTTTCCTTAAGAGCAGAGAAGGAAAGGGGAGAAACAATGAAACTGAATTGGGCATGAAAGATGGATCGGAAACGTAAGCCGGATACACAGACCCGGCGCCAACTGCTACGCGTTACGGCGATGGGCGCGGCGTCACTCGCGGCCGGCGGCATGTCGCTGGCACAGGCCGCCGTAACGAAGCCCATGAACGGCGACATTCTGGACGTCGCGATCATCGGCGCGGGTCTCGCTGGATTGACCGCGGGCCGTGACCTCAAACTGGCCGGATGCGATTCGTTCGTCGTGCTCGAGGCACGCAACCGCGTCGGTGGACGCACCTATAACCACGACCTCGGACACGGTGTCGTTTCCGAAGCCGGAGGGCAGTGGATCGGTCCCGGCCAGACCGCGATCTTCGATCTGGCACGTCAACTCGAGATCGATACGTTTCCGAGCTGGTACACGGGTAAGACCATCGTGATGGCGCAGGGCGCTACGGTGGCGCAGGATTTTCATGGCGGCACTGGGGGTGACGACACGATCGGCAACCGGCTTGCCGAACTGTCGCGCGGCGTGCCGTCCGGCGCGCCGTGGAAAGCGCCGCATCTGGCGGAACTGGACAAGCTCTCTTACGGCGAGTGGCTCTTGCAGCAGGGCGTGAAATACGAGGACGGCTACTTTCTCGCGCTAGCCGCGAAGCTGACCACGGGCGGTGCGCCGGCGCAGCTGGGTCTGCTGCACTACTTATCGATGATCAACAGTGCAAGCTGCAACTACACGCAGCTCGAAGCGTTCAAGGGCGGCGCGCAGGAAACGCGCATCGTCGGCGGTTCGCAGCGTCTGAGCATCAAGATGGCCGAGCAACTCGGCGACAAGGTCAGGCTGTCCTCGCCCGTGCGCAAGGTCACCGGCTGGGATCGTGACGTTGTGGAGGTGCACACCGATCAGGGCGTGGTTAAGGCGCGTCGTGCGATTGTCGCGATGAATCCGGCCCTGTGCAATCAGGTTGTTTTCGATCCGCCGTTGCCCGGCGGGCGGGCGCAACTCCAGCAGAACTGGCCCACGAACGCCCCCATGCGCAAGACGGTCCACGTCTACGACAAACCGTTCTGGCGCGACGCCGGTTATTGCGGAACGATCTTCCAGGTCGGTGGCCCGGTCTTCATGGCGTACGACAACTCGCCTCCCGATGCATCGCTCGGCGTGATCGCCGCATTCGTCGCGCCGGGGATGTTGCCGGACGATTCCGCGATGGCCGAAAAGACGCTGTCGGCCACTTTTGCCAAGGCATTCGGCGACCGCGCGCTGCATCCGACGCAGTTCCACGACTACGACTGGGGCCGGGTCGATCCGTGGACCCTGCATTGCATCAATCCCATGCCGCCGGGCTTCTGGACCAGGTGGGGCAAGTATCTGCATCCCGAAGTGGGGCGCCTGATCTGGTCAGGGACTGAAACCGCCGACATCTGGGCCGGCGCGATGGACGGTGCCGTGCGTTCGGGCCACCGCGCTGCCTTGCAGGCGCTGGCCGGCTTCACTCGACGCGGCGAGGAGGCGTGAATGAAACGGGCATGGATCGTAAGCGCAGCCGTTGTGCTGGCAGGCGTCGCAGGCGTGGGAGCGCTCTACGGACGCGATTACCTCGACGGTATGCATTTCGAAAAGGCGATGAGCGAGATCGACAAGACGGCAGTGGCCAACGGTGGCCCATGGCCGCAACCGCAGGAGACCTGCTACTTCTGCCACGGTGCGCACGGGCAGTCCGTCAACGCCTGGTATCCGGCGCTGTCCGGACAGCCAGAAGCTTATCTCGTCGCCCAGTTGCACGCGTTTGCCGGCGACCTGCGACCTAACCCCCACATGGGGGCGATTGCGAGGGAGCTGACGGACGAGCAGATCAAGTCGTTGGCTGTCTATTTCGCGCGGCAGACGCCGGCCCAAAGCGAAGCGGTGCACGGCCAGGCGGCGCTCGAAAAGCGCGGGATGGCGCTCGTAGCGGCGAAAAGCTGTCAGGCCTGCCACGGGGCGTCGTTCATGGGCCGCAACCCGGTGCCACGACTGGCGGGCCAGGGCGAAGCCTATCTCGCGAAGCAGCTTGCTGCGTTCAAGACGGGCGAGCGTCGTGACCCGAGCGGCGCAATGAACGGGATGGCGGCCACGTTGTCCGGCGAAGACATCCAGGCGGTGGCCAGCTATCTGGCGAGCCTGACGCCGGGTGGCAGCGCCGCAGGCGCGCAATAGCTGCCATGGCGTAACGGGCAGGAACAGTGGGGTGACAGGGGAACACCCTGTATTTTTTCAGTTTCTTTAAATTGTCAATGTGACCTAAGGTGGGTATTGTGTTCTATTAATGAAGCGTGCTTCATCGCAACACTGACTGACGGTGCTGTTTGTCAGCCGCCGGCGACATCCCCGCATTTGACAGACGCAACAATTAACCAATCACGTTTCAGGAGACAAGCATGGCAAAGCATCCCGTCGTCGTTTATGGCGCAAGTGGTTACACCGGCATGTTGATCATGGACTGGCTCATCGACCAGGACATTCCCTTTACGGCGGTCGCGCGTAACGCGAAGCGCACGCAGGACATGATGGCCCAGCGTGTCGTGCGCCTCGAATCGGCGAACTACGAAGTCATCGAAGCCGAGCACAACGTGGATTCGCTCGTGAATGCCTTTCGCGGTGCAAAGGTCGTGTGCAACACGGTCGGGCCGTTCTTCAATTTCGGCCTTACCGCCGTGGAAGCGGCGCTCAAGGCAGGCTGCCATTACCTCGACACCACTGGCGAGCAGCACTATATCCGCCAGGTTCGCGAACAGTTCGGCGAGAAGTTCCGGCAGGCGGGGCTGCTGGTATCGCCCTCGAATGCCTACATGTACACGTTCGCGGAAATCGCCGCCGAACTGGCGCTTGAAACGCCCGGCATCGATGCGCTGGAGACCGCCACGCTCACGCGCGGCCCGCGCGGCGCCGGCGCCGGTGTGAGCGTGGGCTCCACTGCGACCATCTTCGAAGGCTATCGTCAGGAAGCATGCTATCTGTGGGAAAAGAAGCTGGTGCCGCATGACAGCCACGCTTCGTTCAACATCGCCTCTCCCGACTTCCTTCAGCCCGTGTTCGCCCTGCCGTGGGGCGGGACGTCGCTGCCGGTCTACTTCGAGCACGATCCGCGCGTGCGCAGCTGCGTTTCCTGCGTGGGCTTCTACGACAACAATGCGATGCAGATGGTGCACGCGCTTGGACAGAAGTGGGAAGCCGAGTACGCGAACTTGCCGCGCGAGCAGCAGGATGCGGTGCTCAAGCAACTCGTCGACTCGACCACGCCGGCCATGCCGCCGCGCGAACGCACGTCGCTTCATCGCACTGTCGACTTCGCGATTGGCCGCGGCCAGCTCTCCGCCGTTCGCGCGACCGTGCACGGCATCACGCCATACATCGCGACCGGCGCGATCCAGACGGCCGCGGCCATCAAGCTGCTCGACGGCGAGACCGCGAAGGTGGGCTTCGCCTCGGGTTCCCAGGCATTCGGGCATCGCTATCTGCTCGGCTTCCTCGAGCAGCGTGGGCTCGCGCGCGCGACCGTCGCTCAGCTGTAAGCGCCGCGAGCGCGCAGTTTCGGGACAGATTCAGGACAGACAGGGAAACACGGGATATGGCAATCATTGACTTCTTCGACCGCGGTTGGCGCATCAACCCCAACGGCATCGCCTACATCCAGGACGAGCGTAGCTATTCGTTCGATGAGGTGCACACGCTGTCGTGCCGCATCGCTAACGGCCTGCTCGCTGCCGGCTTCGAAAAGGAAGCGAAGGCAGCGGTCTGGGCCGACAACGACGTCACGGCATGGACCTGCACGCTGGCGCTGTGGCGTGCGGGTGTGGTGTGGATCCCGGTGAACGGGCGCAACGCGCCGCAGGAGAACCAGTACCTCCTCGACGCGTTCGATTGCGAAGCGCTGTTTTTCCACCAGACGTTCGCACCGGCGATCGAAGCACTGCGTCCCAGTCTGCCCAAGGTCAGGCTCTGGGTCTGTATCGATGCCGATCTGCCGTGGGCGCCGTCGCTCGAGAAGTGGAGCGCGGCGCAATCTGCGACAGAGCCGCGCGTCGATTACGACATGGACGACATCGTGACCCTTTCGGCCACGGGTGGAACGACGGGTTTGCCGAAGGGTGTGATGAACACGCATCGCGCGTTTCAAACCTACTTCGCGCAGTTCATGATGGCGTTTCCGTATGGCGTGGAGCGGCCGGTGAATCTCGCCGCCGCGCCCATGACGCATACTGCGGGAATGCTCTCGCTGCCGTGCACCGCGCGCGGCGGCACGGTGGTCGTGTTGCCCAAGCCGGAGCCGGCGCTTCTTCTCGCGGCGATCGCGAAGCATCGGGTCACGGAGTTCTTCCTGCCGCCGACGGTCATCTATCGCCTGCTCGATATCCCCGGCATCGAGGACCAGGATTTTTCGTCGCTCAAGTGCTTCCTGTATGGCGCCGCGCCGATGTCGGTGGAGAAGCTCAGGCGCGCGATCGTGGTGTTCGGTCCGGTTATGTCGGGCGGCTACGGACAGACGGAAGCCCCGGCGTCCATCTCCTATCTCACGCCTGCCGAGCACTTCGTCGACGGCAAGCCTGCGCCGGACAGCCGGCTCTCGTCGGTCGGCAGGCCCAACCCGCTGATCCGCGTCGAAATCATGAACGATCGCGGCGAGATCCTGCCGCAGGGCGAGACCGGCGAAATCTGCGTGCGCGGCGACCTTGTCATGAAGGGCTACTACAAGGCGCCGGAGAAGACTGGGGAAACGATCATCGACGGCTGGCTGCACACGGGCGACGTCGGTCATCTGGATTCCGAAGGGTATCTGCACATCACCGACCGCAAGAAGGACATGATCATCAGCGGCGGCTTCAACGTGTATCCGAGCGAAGTCGAGCAGGTGATCTGGGCTCATCCGGCGGTGCAGGATTGCGCGGTGATCGGTGTGCCCGACGAAAAGTGGGGGGAGGCCGTGAAGGCGGTGGTGGAGCTCAACGCGGGTCAGAGCGTCAATGCCGAAGATCTCGTGGCGTTGTGCAAGGAGAAGCTCGGCTCGATCAAGGCACCGAAGACTGTGGACTTCGTCGCGGCACTGCCTCGCAGTACGGCCGGCAAGGTGCTGAAGAAGGATCTGCGCGAGCAGTACTGGCAGGGTCAAACCCGCCGGATCTGAGTCAGCAACGTTGAGATAAAACACCATGAGCGACATTTACATCGCCGGCATTGCAATGACCGTGTTCGGCCGGCACTTCGAGCGCAGCATCGACGATCTCGCGGGCGAAGCGCTACGCGGAGCATTGAAGGATGCGGGTTGCGATGCTGGGGCGATCGGCGCGGCTTTCTATGCCGGCATCACCAATGGGCCGCTGCAGGGCCAGCTGTCAATTCCGGGGCAGGTCGTGTTCAGCAAGATCGGGATTGAAGGCATTCCGGTCTACAACGTCGAAAACGCCTGCGCATCGGGCAGCACCGCGGTGCATCTCGCAGCGCAGGCACTTCGGTCGGGCGCCTGCGATGTGGCGCTCGCGCTCGGCGCGGAGAAGATGAACGTCGCGGACAAGGCGAAGTCATTCGCCCTGTTCGAGGCGGGCTGGGACGTGTCGCGCGTCGACGAAAACTTCGCCAGGCTGATGAAGCTCGGCGAAGGCATCGAGCCGCCGCCCGGAGCGGAGTCCGATCGGCCCTATAGCCGCTTCATGTCGGTCTACGCCGCGCTGTGCCGGTATCACATGAAGACCTACGGCACCACGCAACGCCAGATCGCCGCCGTGTCGTCGAAGAACCATCTGCATTCGGTGCACAACCCGTATTCGCAGTTCCGCCAGCCGTTGACGATCGACGAAGTACTTGCGGCACCGCCGATCACGTATCCGATCACGCTGCCGATGTGCGCGCCGGTTACGGACGGTGCGGCAGCGGCGATCCTCTGCACCAGGGAGGGGCTGCGGCGCATCGGCGCCGACCACAAGCGTTGCATCCGGATTGCGGCGAGCGTGATCCGCAGCTTCACGCATCGAAGCGCCGACGAGCCGGAAAAGAACATCGGCCGGCTCGCCGCGCTGCAGGCCTATCAACAGGCAGGCCTCGGCCCCGAGGACATAGATGTCGCAGAAGTGCACGACGCGTCGGCAATGGGGGAAATCATCCAGGCTGAAAATCTGCAACTGGTCCCGATCGGCCAGGGCGGCCCCGCAGCCGAGCGCGGCGAGTTCACCCTCGGCGGGCGTATTCCAATCAATACATCCGGCGGCCTCGAATCGAAAGGCCATCCACTGGGTGCGACGGGAATCGCTCAGCTATACGAACTGGTGACTCAACTGCGCGGCGAAGCGGGCGCGCGTCAGGTATCCGGCGCGCGGCACGCAATTCAGGAAAACGGCGGCGGATTTCAGGGTATCGAAGAGGCGGCGCTCGCCGTCCACATTCTGAGCAGGACTTGAAGGAGCGTGCATGAGCGAGACAACGGAAACCCAGGCAGGACAGCAAGGCGACTCGCGCCCCGGAGTGAACCGCCGCACTTTCCTCAAGGGCGCGGCGGCAGTAGCCGTAGTGGTGCCGGCAGTGGCGGCCACGCAATGCGCGCGCGTCGAATCGGCTGGGCCAGCGGAGGAGGCCAAAATGACCGCTGACATGGAGAAGTACCGCGCGCTTGGCGGCTGGGTGGAAAGGCCGGGCGACATACAGCCGGAACTCGTGGGCGACACGAGTGCGGATGTGATCATCGTCGGCGCCGGGTTTGCCGGGCTGTCGGCTGCGCTGGAACTGGTCAGGCACGGAGCGAAAGTGATCGTGCTCGAGCGCGAGTTTGCCGGCTTTGGTGCAAGTGGACGCAACGCTGGCTATCTGGCCGGCGCACTCGCGCTCGAGTACGATCTTTTTCTCAAGGACATAGGCAACCAGAAAGGGAGGGAGATCGTTCGCTACTATGAGGAGGCCGTCCCCTTCGTGGAGGGAAAGCTCAAGGAGCACGAGATCGACTGCGACTATAACCAGACGGGCATTATCCGCGCGGGCATCGATCCCGCGCAGGAAGACAAGGTGCGCGAGGACATGCGAACCGGCGCCGAGCTGGGCTTTCAGTCGGAGTTTCTCGATCAGGCCGAGATGCGTGCGCGTGGCATTCCGCCTGCGTTCCTGTTTGGCAACTACGTGCCGCGCGGGGGCACGCTCCATCCCGGCAAGTATGTGATGGGGCTCAGGCGCGCGGCTCTGCGGGCAGGCGTGAAGATATACGAGAACACGCCGCTACTGTCTTACACGGAAGGGCCGGTCATCATGGTGCAAACTCCGCGAGGCAGTGCGAGTGCCCCGGCTCTGATGCTGGCCACCAACGCCTATACGCCGCAACTCGGCCTGCTTGCAGACAAGGTCGTGCCGTTACGGGTCTCGGCGATCGAGACCGAGCCGCTTTCCGATGCTCAGCGCAAGGCGTTGGGTTGGCTGCGACGCGAAGGCATCGTGACGGCGCACTGGACCATGGAGAGCCATCGCCTGACCGTCAACAACACGCTCGTGGTGACGACCAAGCGCCTCCACTATCCATACGGCTCCAAAACACCGAACGTACCCGACTATGATTCGTATCGCGAGCTGCGCACGGCTCTGCATGACCGCTTCCCGACCCTCAAAGGCATCGCGCTGCGGGCATGCTGGAGCGGCTATATCAGCTTTGCCAATGACGCGCTGCCGGTCGTCGGGGCAACGGGCGCGCATCAGAACATTTTCTACAGCGCTGGGTGCTCCGGGCATGGCGTGGCCGCCCAGTCCATGGTGGGAAACATGATCGCCGGGCGGATTCGCGGCACCGAAAATCCGCTCCTTTCGGCGCTGGATCACAAGACGCCGTCGACACTGCCCGAGCCGTTGCGATGGTGCGTCATGAATGGGGCGCTGGGCGTGGTGAACGTGCTCGACGACCGTGTGAACGGCAAGGCGCGTGCCGCGCAAGCGCAGCGGGCGTAATGCGATTAGCGCCACAGAATGCTTTCGGAGACCATGTCGCACGAGGCCCCGATTGGGGCATTCGGAGAGTCGCTTGACGTTCGACTACTGCGAATTGAGGTGATATTGGGCGAGGACGAACGCTGCATCACGCGCCCGCCATGAGGATGGATGTTCAACCTGGTGTAAGGTATAGTCATGTTTACCTAGAGAACGGTTCGTGTGACCGCGTTGCTTCGCTTCGGCGAGGCGTCATACTTCACTCAGGACGGAAAGCGATGACAGTGCCAAAAGAACCCAGCACCCGTAAGCGGCGCCCGTCGAGCGCAGCACCTTCCACGGGAACCGCACCCGACGGACTGCGGGCCCAGGGCATACGTACGCGCAATGCCATTATTCGTGTGGCGAGGAAGCTCCTGCTCGAGAATGGTCCCATGGACTTCTCGCTGCGTGCCGTTGCGCTGAAAGCGGGAATCAGTGTCAGCAACCTCCAATACTACTTCCCGACGCGGCCTGACGTCGTGCGGGCGGTGATGGCGCCGGTGATCGACACGTATCTCGATGTTCTGAAACAGGCGCTCCAGAACAATGCCTCGCCACGTGCGAAAATCGACATCATTCTCGATCAGTCGTTGCGGGACGCGAAGGACTCGAAGAACATCCCGCTGTGGTGGCATTTCTTTTCGTTTGCGTCTACAGACCCCGAGTGCGCACAGATGCGAGACGAATGGTACGACACCTTGACAAGCGAATTTGCCCAGCTCATTCGCGCCGTGAATCCGGAGCGTGGGGCGGCCGAGAGCGCACATATCGCCATATTGCTCATTTCAATGGTGGACGGAATGACACTCCATCTGGGCACCACGCGCAGCAAGCGCGCATACATGCGAGGGTTTGAGGCTATGTTCATCAAGACCGCGCATAACCTGGTGTGGGGGAAGACGGTATACGCCGAGACGGCCTAGCAGCCACAGCGCCATGCGGGCGAAGAAAGAAGACGGGGGAATACCCTGTCTTTTTTTTTCGGCTAGTGTTTTGTATTGTTACCTATGTTTATATTTGTGTTCTATAAGTGAGATGGCCGGGTTGTCGGGCAGTCCGGTCGACATGCATCCAGGAGAGGAGGAGTACCGAAATGATTCGACTGCACAAGTCCGTAGGGTTGCCGCTGGCAGGATTGACCGGTTTCGAAACGCCGATGAGCGAGGAGGAGCGTGCGATCCAGGACACGGTTCACCGTTTCGCACGCGATGTACTGAAGCCCGTCGGGCGCGAGCTCGACCGCCTGACGCCGGAGGAAGTGATCGCGCCCGGTTCGCCTTACTGGGCCGCCATGATGGAAAGCGCGAAACTGGGCCTCGATCCGCAACTTCTCACGCAGCTTCCCCCAGACATGGCGGTGCGCATCGAATCGCTGATCGGCGAAGAGCTCGGCTGGGGTGATGCTGGGCTTGCCGTTTCGATCGGCGTGGCGCCCGCTCCGTTGATGATGGCGCAGTCGGTTGGCAATCAGGAGCTGATCGACATGTGCACCGGCAAGATCGGCTGCTGGATGAACACCCAGCCCGACCGCGGCTCCGATGCCGCGATTCTCTACCGCGACGAGATCAGCGCGGGCGGCAAGCAGCCGGTCGGCAACCTCACGGCGAAGGTGGGCACGGACGAGATTGTCATCAACGGGCAGAGTTCGGCGTGGATCTCGAACGGCTCGGTCGCGCAGGTGGCTCTTGCGTATATGGCTGCAGACTACGGTGACGGCTTCTACGGTACCGGCGAACATGGCATGTTCACCAACGGCGTGGGCATGATCATTCCGCTCGATCTGCCGGGTATCTCGCGCGGCAAGCCGCTCGACAAGATTGGCCAGCGCTCGCTGCCGCAGGGCGAGATCTACTTCGACGACGTGAAGGTGCCCAAGCGTTTCGCCGTTGCATTGCAGGACGATTATCTCGGCAATCTGGCCTCGACCTGGTCGTTCGCCGGCACGCACATGTGCCAGGTGTTCGTGGGTGTGGCCCGCGCCGCGTTCGAACTCGCACTGGCGTATTGCCACGAACGTAAGCAGGGCGGGGCGCTGTTGATCGATCACCAGATGACGCAATTGCGCGTGGGCGAGATGCTGCGTCGGCTGGAGATGGCGCGGGCCATTGCGCGACGCAGCCTCGCGTTCTCGCGCCTGTCTCCGAAGAGCCATCCCTACGCGACGGCCCAGGCCAAAGTCAGCGTGACCGAGGAAGCGATGAAGATCACGCACGAGGCCTTCCAGCTTTTCGGCGGCAACGGCACCACCCGCGAATTCCCGATCGAGAAACTGTTCCGCGATGTGCGGTCCGCACTGATCGAAGATGGAGAGAACTACCACCTCACGTTGCGCCTCGGCGTGCTGGCAGGAAAGCTCTACCAGGGCGGGTGGACGAAGGAGTAAATATGTCGTCGACCCGATGTCGCGGCGTGGCGTCAGGGCTTCATGGCACCCGGATCGGGTTATCGGATCGCGACTAGCGCGTGGGAGCACTGCCGTAAATCAAGCGCCGAATCCATTATTACATTAGGAGCACGACATGAATGCTGCTGTCTCATTGAGCCACGCGGCTCTCGCGGCTGTGCTAACTCCAACGTGAAGATGCCGATGAACCCGTTCGATGAGATCGCCGTTGAAGAGGCGGTTCGCCTGAAGGAAGCAGGCGTGGCGACGGAAGTCATCGCGGGATCCGCCGGTGTCGCGCAAGCGCAGGAAACGCTGCGCACGGCGCCGATCGCGCGATCTTCATCGAGTCGAATGAGCTGGAGCCGCTCGCCGACAAGCTCAACGCCGCGCTGGGCGCCTCGCGCGCAGCCGTGGACGCGGGCTACGTGCCGAACGACTTCCAGGTCGGCCAGACCGGCAAGATCGTCGCGCCGCAGTTGTACATCGCAATGGGTATCTCGGGCGCGATCCAGCATCTCGCGGGCATGAAGGACTCAAAGGTAATCGTGGCGGTCAACAAGGACGGAGAAGCGCCCATCTTCAGCGTGGCTGATTACGGTCTCGTCGGCGACCTTTTCCAGGTGGTGCCGGAGTTGGTGTCGTTAATCTGAGCGCATAAAAGGTGGGATGTCGCGAGCAGCCTTCGAGATACAGGGGAATACTCTGTATTTTTTCTGTTTTGTTTGTGTGTATTATGACCTATCTTTGGTTGATTGTACTAACACAGATAAACGGAGCAGCAGACTTCGCGGTTCCCGGCCAGGCGCGCGAATGAATGTGAAAGGATTCCGAATGATTCTGGCAGCAGGGTGTAGCGATCGGATATGAAACCCGGAACCTGGAACCTGGCGCCTGAGCAGAGCGGCTTCGGTGAGCCGCAAGGAGCGGGAACCTTCATCACGTAGACAGAGGCACTATGGCAAAAAAATCTTCCCCTGACGGCGCTGCAAACCTGCAGCGCAGGCAATGGCTCAAATATGCCAGTGCCTCGGCTGCCGTTGGCACGCTCGCCATGGGTGCCCGACAGTCGCATGCCGCGGTTACCAAGGCCGCGCCAGGCGCGGACGGCATTCTCGACGTCGCCATCATTGGAGCGGGGCTGGCCGGACTGACCGCCGCGCGAGACCTGCGTCAGGCGGGCTGCGAGTCCTTTCTGGTGCTGGAAGCCCGGGATCGTGTGGGGGGACGAACACTCAACTACAACATCCCCGGTGGCTTCGTTTCGGAAGTCGGCGGGCAATGGATGGGGCCCGGCCAGACCGCCGTCGCTGATCTCGCGCGTGAACTGTGCGTCGGGACTTTCCCAACCTACTACGACGGCAATACGGTCATTCTGGGCGGTGCGGGGCGTGTGACAGTCGATCTGAAGGGCACGTTCGGCACCGACGAGGCGGTCGGAGCAAGGCTCGGCAGGCTGTCACGCGACGTACCTTGTGGTGCGCCGTGGACGTCCTCGAAGGTCGGCGACCTGGACAAGCTCTCGGTCGGCGATTGGCTGGCGAGGCAGGACATCAAGCCTGAAGACCAGGTGGCATGGAATGCCAGCAGCATTCTTTCGGGCGGCGCGGCGCCGGCGAAGATGGGGTTGCTGCATTTCCTTTCGATGATCAATTCGGCGGATTGCGATTATTCGCAGCTCGACAGCATCAAGCACAGCGCCCAGGAAACCCGCTTCGTCGGCGGCTCGCAAATCCTCAGCATCAAGATGGCCGAGCAACTGGGCGACAAGGTGCGACTGTCTACGCCGGTCCGCCAGATTTCCGGATGGGACGGCGACGTTGTCACCCTGCATACCGACCATGGAGAAGTGCGGGCACGGACCGTCGTCGTGGCCATCCATCCGGCTTTGTGTCATCAGGTGCAGTTCGATCCGCCTCTGCCCGACAAGCGCGCGGCCTTGCAGCGCGCATGGCCCGCGCATTCCCCTGCACGGAAGACGGCCATGGTCTATCGCCGCCCGTTCTGGCGCGACAAGGGCATGAACGGCAGCATCTTCCAGGTCAATGGCCCCATCCTGTGGGCCTTCGACAACTCCCCGCCCGCTGGGGAGATCGGGGTGATCAACGCGTTCGTCGAGAATGGGATGGTCCCCTCGGAGCGGGACGCGGCAATGGCCATGCACAAGCAACTCTACGCGCAGGCATGGGGCGACGATGCGCTGTCTCCCATCGCCTACCACGATCAGGACTGGAGCCGGGTCGATCCCTGGACCATTACCTGTATTTCCGCCATTCCGCCGGGCTTCTGGAGCGCCCACGGAGAAGCGCTGCACCCGTCGTGCGGCAAGCTGATCTGGTCGGGGACGGAGACGGCGAATATCTGGGCCGGCTACATGGATGGCGCCGTGCGCTCCGGCCATCATGGCGCGCTTCAGGCACTGAATGCCCTGCGTCGGGCGTAAGAGGGCAGCGATGAAAAAATACCTATTGACAGGCATTCCTCTGGTTATCGTCCTGCTGCTGGCCGTTTTCGGTTCTGATCTGCTAGGTCTCTACAGGCTTCAGGGCTATATCACTACTTCGACAGCAGCCTATCTCGCCGACGGCGGCCCCTGGCCGCACGTGACCGACACCTGCACTGTGTGTCACGGCGTCAAGGGCAATTCGCTTCATCAGGGCTATCCGAGCCTGGCGGGCCAACCGGCCCCCTACCTGGAAACCCAGCTCCACAATTTCGCCAGTGAGGCGCGGCGCAATCCGAACATGGGACCTCTCGCGATGACGATGAGCGATCCGCAGATCAAATCCCTCGCTGAGTATTTCGCCGGTGCGACCCCTGTCGCGAATCGCTACTTCAAGCCGGATCAGCAACTGCGCGAGAAGGGACAGCACCTGGTGGTTGCGGGCAACTGTGTCGCATGTCACGGTTCCCAATTGATGGGCCACGAGCAGTTTCCGCGTTTGGCTGGTCAGGGATATGACTATCTGCTCGCGCAGTTCGACGAGTTCGCTTCCGGCACCCGAAGCGAACCCACCGGCGTAATGAAAAGCCTGTCGCAAGGCTTTTCACCGGAAGACCGCAAGGCTATCGCGAGCTATCTGGCAAGTCTCGATCCGAAGAAAAAATGACCAATCAGATGCAACCTGAGTTAGGAGTTTAGTCATGGACCTCAGATCTTTAGTTCTTATGCTCTCTAGTGCTTTGCTGGCATTGAGCTCATTTTTCTACGGCCGGAAGATCGTTAAGAAACGAAACTATCTTCTCGGGCTGGAGATGTGGATTGTCGGTATCTCCGCGACGAACGCCATCGGATTCTTTGCCACTGGCAATGCAGTTTCCTATGAGGTAGCGCACTTCTTCGATGCGTTCTCTCGCGGATTCGGCATGCCCATCATCGCCGTCGCGGGCATGATGGCGATTACGCATGGCTACAAGCCGTCAATTCGCCAGGACGTCACGGCATTCGTCGCCTCGTTTGCGCTCACATTCGTCCTTGTGGGAGCGGATTTCATCGCTGGCGTTTTGCCCTATTACTATCTGGCGATGTGGATCTGGCTGTCGATCTATCTCGCTTATTTCATCGTGCGATTGCTGAACGTCGGCGCGATGCTTGAGGCGCTGGGCGTGGCAGTGGCGCTGGTGACGTCGCTCGCGATTGCCGGCATCTACGATTTCTACAAGATTCCTGGTGAGGAAACCAACGTCGTGCTCAATTTTTACACGCTTGCGCTGTGTACGTGGGCCTACTTCATG
The DNA here is from genome assembly GCF_014201055.1 of Paraburkholderia sp. CI2. Lineage (NCBI taxonomy): Bacteria > Pseudomonadati > Pseudomonadota > Betaproteobacteria > Burkholderiales > Burkholderiaceae > Paraburkholderia > Paraburkholderia sp. CI2. Next base: position 8,644 of record NZ_JACHDL010000032.1, on the reverse strand, counting down.
CCGGCGATCTATTACGGCTACTGCGCCCTTGAGCGTGTTCGAAGCGGGAGCGTGGCTTCGAAGAACGCTACTCCCTATTGCAATTGAATGAAAAACGTTGCTGTTGCCGCGGTCCGCGACAACCGGGAGTTATGCGCGGGCGGCGCTGAAGGTTTTATCCTGGAGACTATGATGAATCAGACCTCGCGCAAGGTAATGCGCTTTACGGCTTGGAGTGCCATCATCGGCGGCATTCTGGCGTACGCGAATGTTGGATTGTCTGTCGTGGTGACGGGCCCGGATGCGGACATGGTGCTGCATGGTGCATCGATGCTGGCATTGCCACCGGATATCCGCGACCTGTTCCGCTGGTGCATGGTTGCCGACACGCTTGGCTTCTACCTGCCGTTCCTCGTCATCGGCGGATACTTCGTGCACGTATTTCGTGAGGAGTTGGGCGCGCTCGGCAACATGGTGGCAATGGCAGTCGTGCTGTATGTCATGGTGGGCGTGACAGGCGCAGTTATGCAGTTTGCAATCCTTCACCCGCTGGCACATCTGTATGCGGGCGGGGACGATGCCACGAGAGGCGCAGCGGCGGCAGTATGGACAGCGATAGCCAATGGGACGCAAAACGGGCTCTGGTGGATCGAAGGCCCCCTCGTGCTTTTCTGGACGTTGATTGCGGCCAAACTGCTCAAGAACGCGGGCTGGAAGGGAGCGATTCTGTTGAAGATCGTCGGCTGGGCTTTCGGCTTGTTTTTCGTGTTCGGCTTTTTTCCGGATCTCGACGCGCTTTCGAATGCCAGTGAAATGGTCGTCGTGCTGGTTCTGCCGCTGTGGATGTTGTTGTTCGGCTGGCAGTTGCTCCGCCGCGCACGGACGTTACCGGCACGCTTGCATGGCGTTGGCGCAACCACCTAAGGCATCGCTCGGGTTCAGCCCAGAGCGACGCCAAAGCATTTCCCAGCGATGTAAGCAATCCCGATAGTTTCAGCGATCAGATCGGGATCGATATGGCCCTTTCCTCCGCCAAAGCTGCCGAAGTGATCGGCGACGTGAAAAACTTCACCGATATCATACCGACGGTTTTCCACGCGGACGACTGACGGATCGCGCAGCGGCCATGGGTTGATGTCGTGGCTATAGCAAAAGGCTTGATTGCTTCGAGGCAGTGTTCATGAAAAGGGCGCGCATGCCGCACTTTATTGCGCGCCCCCACGCACAATTGATCGGCGCGTGCGAGCCGGGTTCACGTTGCGGGGGCCTGGAATCCGTCGGCGAAGGATAGGCAGGATGTTGGTCTACGAGGTGGTAACTCCGAGAGGTTGGCTGAATAAAGTGGACGCCAACATTCCGTAGAATTGAGCAATTGAGGCATTGATGAACCGAATGCCCGAGGTCGTATGCGAAGGAATTTCGTGAAGAAACAGTCAAGCTGGCAACGAAGTCTTCGCTGCGCAATTCACCTCATCTCGCAGCTAGACTATCAATGCACAGAGTGCGTCGGATGCCGAGAGGCGGCCGAAGTCGCTTGCCATTGCATTCTGCTAATGAACAGTTGATAGTGCCGTTTGTTACCTTCACTGCTTTTTAAGAGTCCTGTTCGATCACGGCTATGCATCCACCTGGCGCTACCGTACCGGCCGTCAGCGTCCTTGGTCAGGAACTGATGCTGAAACTCGCGCACGGCGTGGCGTCCTGGCTCGTCGGCCAGAAGATTCCGCTGCTGCAAGTCCGCTTTGCGTTTCCGCGTCCACCGCATGCGCATGAATATCTCTACCTCTTTCCTGGACCTGTCCAGTTCGACTGTGAACAGACGTTGATGCAGTTCAGCGCGTCTTTCTTCGACATGCCGATTCGTCAGCGCAAGGCGAACCTGCGTAAGTTTCTCGCGCGGGCGCCCGAAGACTGGATCTTTGTGGCGTTCGACGAACAGCTCACGAGCCACCGCGTCAGGGAATATCTGGCCTCCCGGTTACCCGACATGCCGTCAATCGAGGAAGCCGCGCGAGGCCTGCACTGCTCGGTGCGGACGTTGTGCCGCCATCTTGCGGCCGAGGGTGCGGCGTTTCAGACGCTGAAGAACGAATTGCGACGGGATATCGCGATTCAACGTCTCACGGGAACCGAGGACGCGATCGCTGCGATTGCCGGGGATATCGGCTTCGATGATCCGACCGCCTTCCATCGGGCCTTTCGGCACTGGACGGGCAGCACACCTGGCGCGTACCGCCGCGGCACCTGATTCCATTGACAACACCGGGCCTGCACGAAGGGCCGGTGTTGTCGCGCATCGGCCGTGAAAAACGCGCCGCTCCACGGCTACACGACCGGATTGCTCGTATTCCGTGGCCGACTTTGTCAATAGATGGTCCGGTTCGGTCAGCCGGATTCGCCATGTTCGAGGCTACGATGTCCGTCAATCGTTGCCGTGCAGGACCTGGCGTTCCAGTGTCATGGCACCCCTTTAAATTCCACCATTGGGAAGACACAGGATGAGCTATTCCGCGCCCGTCAAGGACATGCTGTTCGCCATTAATGAACTTGCAGGTCTCGAACACGTGTCGACGCTGCCCGGCTTCGAGGACGCGACAGTTGAAACTGCGCAGGCAGTCCTCGAAGAAGCCGCCCGCTTTAATGCGGACGTGCTGGCGCCACTGAATGTCGAAGGAGACAGGAACCCGAGCAGCTGGACGGATGGGGCGGTCACCGCCTCGCCAGGCTTCAAGGAAGCATTTCAGCAGTTCGCCGAGGGCGGCTGGCAGGGTGTCGTTCACCCCATCGAATATGGCGGCCAAGGGTTGCCGAAACTGCTTGCCACACCGTGCATCGAAATGCTGAATGCCGCGAACCTGTCGCTTGCGCTGTGTCCGTTGTTGACCGACGGCGCGATCGAGGCGCTATTGACCGCGGGCAGCGAGGAGCAGAAGCAACGCTACGTGCCGAAGCTGATCTCTGGCGAGTGGACCGGTACGATGAACCTCACTGAACCGCAGGCCGGTTCCGATCTCGCGCTCGTGCGCACACGCGCTGAACCCTACAACGACGGCACATACCGCATTTTCGGAACGAAGATCTTCATCACCTGGGGCGAGCACGATATGGCGGGGAACATCGTGCACCTTGTGCTCGCGCGGATACCGGACGCGCCGGAAGGTGTGAGGGGTATTTCGCTCTTAATCGTCCCGAAGTTCATGATCAACGACGACGGCACGCCTGGCGCGCGCAACGACGTGCAGTGTGTGTCGATCGAACACAAGCTGGGCATCAAGGCGAGCCCCACTGCGGTGTTGCAATTTGGTGATCACGGAGGCGCAATCGGTTACCTGATCGGCGAGGCCAACCGCGGGCTCGAGTACATGTTCATCATGATGAACGCGGCGCGCTTCGGTGTCGGCGTGCAGGGCATCGCTGTTGCCGATCGCGCGTACCAGAAAGCCGTTGCCTATGCGAAGGAGCGCGTGCAGAGCCGGCCGGTTGACGGCTCGGCTAAACAGTCAGTGGCGATTATTCAGCATCCCGACGTGCGCCGCATGCTCGCGACGATGCGCGCGTTGACGGAAGGAGCCCGTGCGCTCGCCTACGTCGCTGCTGCCCACAGCGACATCGCGCATCGTCACGCCGACGAGGCGGTGCGAGCCGACCATCAGGCGATCTACGAATATCTGGTGCCAGTCGTGAAGGGTTGGAGTACGGAGCTGTCGATCGACGTCGCGAGCCTGGGCGTACAGGTGCATGGCGGGATGGGTTTCATCGAAGAGACTGGCGCCGCGCAGTACTACCGCGACGCACGCATTCTGACGATCTACGAAGGTACGACCGCGATCCAGGCGAACGACCTGGTCGGACGCAAGACGCTCCGCGACGGCGGCGCGGTCGCCAAGGTGTTGATTGAGCAGATTGACGAAACGCTTGCGGCGTTGTGGGAGCATGCCTCGTACGAGTCCAGTCCAGCGTTCCAGGTGCTTTACCGTCATCTTGCGGCGGGTCGCGTTGCGCTGGCGAACGTCGTCGAGTTTGTGCTCGCCCGAGCCCAGCAGGAACCGAACGTGGTGTTTGCCGGCAGTGTGTCGTATCTGAAGCTGGCCGGCATCGTGCTGGCTGGCTGGCAGTTCGCCCGGGCGCTACTGGTGGCCACGGAGAAGCGCAGCGACGATCCGTCGTTCTACGACGCGAAGATCGCGACGGCACACTGTTTCGCGACGCAGGTCCTGCCGCAGGCACTCGCGCTGGAAGCGGCCACCGTCAGCGCGCAGGATGACGTGGGCGTGCTGGCGCTGACGGAAGACCAGTTCTGATGCAAGGGGGGATCATGACTGAAGCTCGCCTCATCGAGCAATACGGTCCACGCGAGTCGATGGAATACGACGTCGTGGTCGTCGGCGGCGGCCCGGCTGGGCTGTCCGCGGCGATCCGGCTGAAGCAGCTGGCCGCGGAGAAGGGCGTCGAGCTTGGCGTGTGCGTACTGGAAAAAGGCTCGGAGATCGGGGCGCATATCCTCTCGGGCGCGGTGATGGACCCGCGTGCGATCACCGAACTGATTCCGGACTGGAAGGAAAAAGGCGCGCCGCTGACGGTGGACGTGACCGAAGACAGATTCCTGTTCCTGACGGAAACCGGTTCGAAGAGCGTGCCGACCTGGGCGCTGCCGGACAATTTCAAGAACCACGGCAACTACGTGATCAGCCTCGCGAACGTGACGCGCTGGCTGGGTCAGCAGGCCGAGGCGCTCGGCGTCGAGATATTCCCGGGCTTTCCGGCGGCCGAAGTGCTGTACAACGACGACGGCTCGGTCAAGGGCGTCGCGACCGGCAACCTCGGCATCGGCAAGGACGGCGAACCGACCGGGAACTTCCAGCTCGGCATGGAGCTGCACGCGAAGTACACGCTGTTCTGCGAAGGCGCGCGCGGCCACCTCGGCCGCCAGCTGAACGAGAAGTTCAAGCTGCGCGACGGCGTCGATCCGCAGGTGTACGGCATCGGCATCAAGGAACTGTGGGAGATCGATCCCGCCAGGCACAAGCCGGGTCTGGTGATGCACACGGCCGGCTGGCCGCTCGAAAACGACACCTACGGCGGCTCGTTCCTCTATCACATGGACAACAACCAGGTGGTGGTGGGCTTCGTGGTCGGCCTCGGCTATTCGAATCCGTATCTGTCGCCGTTCGAGGAATTCCAGCGCTACAAGACCCATCCGGCGATCCGCGCGATTCTGGAAGGCGGCAAGCGGGTGTCGTACGGCGCGCGGGCGATCACCGCGGGTGGCCTGCTGTCGCTGCCGAAGCTGGTGTTCCCGGGCGGCGCGCTGGTGGGCGACGATGCGGGTTTCCTGAACGCATCGCGGATCAAGGGCTCGCATGCGGCGATCAAGACCGGCATGCTGGCGGCTGAGGCTGCTTTTGAAGCCGTGCAGGCAGGCCGCACCAGCGATGAACTGACGGCCTATCCGGAGTCGTTCAAGACCTCGTGGCTTCACACGGAATTGCATCGTGCGCGCAACTTCAAGCAGTGGATGAGCAAGGGCCTGTACCTCGGCACGCTGATGGTCGGCATCGAGCAGAAGCTGCTGGGCGGCAATGTGCCTTGGACACTGCATCACCAGCATTCCGATCACGAGATGCTGAAGCCCGCATCGCAGTGCAAGCAGATCACGTATCCGAAGCCAGATGGCAAGCTGACCTTCGACCGATTGTCTTCCGTGTTCATTTCGAACACCAACCACGAAGAGAATCAGCCGGCTCACCTGACGCTGAAAGACCCTTCAGTGCCGGTGAATGTGAACTGGCAGACCTATGCCGGCCCCGAGTCACGCTACTGCCCGGCTGCCGTCTACGAGTTCGTCAGGAACGACGACGGCAGCGAACGCCTCGTGATCAACGCGCAGAACTGCGTGCACTGCAAGACGTGCGATATCAAGGACCCGACGCAGAACATCGTGTGGGTGACGCCTGAAGGCGGCGGCGGTCCGAATTATCCGAATATGTGATCGGCCGACAGCGCTTCGTTTCAAGAAGGGCACAGCAACCAATTCAAGGAGCAAGTGATGCAGAGGGAAGTCGTTGTTGTCAGTGGTGTCCGCACGGCCGTCGGGAAATTCGGCGGCAGTCTGAAGGATCTGCCACCGACTGAGCTCGGCGCGATCGTCGTGCGCGAGGTGCTGGCGCGCGCGCAGCTCGCAGGCGACCAGGTCGGCCACGTCGTGTTCGGAAACGTGATCGCGACCGAGCCCAAAGACCTCTATCTGGCGCGGGTCGCCGCGCTTAACGGCGGCGTCTCCGAAGCGACGCCGGCCTTTACCGTCAACCGGCTTTGCGGGTCGGGCCTGCAGGCGATCGTCTCTGCCGCGCAAACCATTCTGCTCGGCGACGCGGATGTAGCGATCGGCGGCGGCGCGGAGAACATGAGCCGCGCCCCGTATGTGACGCCCGATGCGCGCTTCGGTGCGCGCATGGGCGACGCCCGCCTGATCGACATGATGCTCGGCGCGCTGAACGATCCATTCCATGCGGTGCCGATGGGGGTTACCGCGGAGAACGTCGCGCAGAAGTACGGCATCACGCGTGACCAGCAAGACGCACTGGCGCTGGAATCGCACCGCCGGGCCACCCGCGCGATCGCCGAGGGACGCTTCAAGGAACAGATCCTCCCGATAACGCGGAAAGTCAAAGGCAAGGAGGTCGTGTTCGATACCGACGAGCATGTGCGTCAGGACGTTGATCTGGCGGAACTCACCGGGCTGCGCCCGGTGTTCCAGAAAGAGAGCGGCACGGTGACGGCTGGCAACGCCTCCGGGATCAACGATGCGGCGGCAGCGGTCCTGATGATGGAGCGCAAGGAGGCCGAAGCGCTCGGACGCAAACCGATGGCACGCCTGGTGTCGTACGCGCATGCGGGAGTCGATCCGCGTTATATGGGCATCGGCCCGGTGCCTGCCACGCGCATCGCGCTGGAGCGGGCCGGCCTCACTATCGGTGACCTTGATGTCATCGAGGCGAACGAGGCGTTTGCCGCGCAGGCGTGTGCGGTGGCGCAGGAGTTGCAGCTCGATGCAGCTAAAGTCAATCCGAACGGCTCGGGCATCTCGCTCGGCCATCCGATCGGCGCGACAGGCGCGCTGATCACGGTCAAGGCGCTTTACGAACTGCAGCGCATCCATGGGCGCTACGCGCTCGTGACGATGTGCATCGGCGGCGGCCAGGGCATCGCCGCCATCTTCGAGAACCTTCAGTGAACGGCACACGAGAACTTGCAGGAGACGACAGATATGGCAATTGAAACGGTAGGAATCGTCGGCGCGGGCACCATGGGCAATGGCATTGCCCAGACTGCCGCGGTGTCCGGACTGAAGGTCATGATGATCGATCTTGCCGAGGCGGCGTTGGTGAAGGGAATGGCGACGCTTACGTCCAGCCTCGGGCGGCTCGTCGCGAAAGAAAAAATCGATGCAGCCACGCGCGACGCGGCGCTCGCCCGCATCGAGACCTCGACCGACTATCAGCGCCTTGCGAACGTCGATCTCGTGATCGAGGCTGCCACGGAAAGCACCGAACTGAAGGTGCGCATCCTGAAACAGATCGAAGCCTCAGCTCGTGCCGACTCGATCATCGCATCGAACACCTCGTCGATCTCCATCACGGCGCTTGCATCTACGCTGTCAGATGCTTCCCGCTTCGTTGGTATGCATTTCTTTAACCCGGTACCGCTGATGCCGCTGGTGGAGATCATCCGTGGCTTGCAGACGAACGATGCCACTGTGCAGGCGATCCGCGAACTGACGACGCGGTTTGGCAAGTCGCCGATCTGCGTCAGGAACGCCCCAGGTTTTGTGGTCAACCGGATTCTGGTGCCGATGATCAACGAAGCGTTCTTCGTGCTTGCAGAGGGCGTTGCCACGGCGGAAGAGATCGACGCCGGCATGTGTCTTGGCGCGAACCACCCGATCGGCCCGCTAGCTCTCGCAGACCTCGTGGGGCTCGATGTCTGCCTGTCCGTGCTAGATGTATTCGCGAAGGATTTCGGTGACCCGAAGTACCGCGCGTGCCCACTGCTGCGGGAATTCGTGGCCGCCGGCCGGCTTGGTCGAAAGACCGGACAAGGTGTCTACGGCTACGACTGAGCAGCGTGTCGACGAGCGAACTGCACTTATTGTGGGCCGCCAGCCTGGCAGGCTGCGCGATATGTGGCGGGGTTGTCGAAGAGGACCCGGCCGTGGCTTGTCGTTTTCGATCGTCCGACAGGTACTGGAACTCGACCTTATTATTTTGGAAAACCAAATAGATATGGAACACTTAGCGATCAAGGCGACGTTGTCCTTCAGTGACAATTCGCCGAGTGTCGAAATGCCGATTTACAAGGGCACGCTTGGCCCGGATGTGATCGACATTCGCAAACTGTACGGCCAGACCGGCAAGTTCACGTACGACCCGGGCTTCATGTCGACGGCGGCTTGCAATTCGGCGATTACCTACATCGACGGCGACAAGGGCGAGCTGCTGTACCGCGGCTACCCGATCGACAACCTCGCGCAGAACGCCGACTTCCTCGAAACCTGCTACCTGCTGCTGAAGGGCGAACTGCCGAACGCGCAGCAGAAGGCCGAATTCGTGAAGACGGTCACGAACCACACGATGGTGCACGAGCAGATGCAGTTCTTCTTCCGCGG
>NZ_JACHDL010000031.1:0-92974 GCF_014201055.1 Paraburkholderia sp. CI2 | reverse complement strand
CCTTTGCGCCATGCCAACTTGTCTCCAGGACCGTCCTGAAAATATAACGCTTGAGACACTCAACGGTTGTCATGATTTACGGAAAAATCAATAAGTCTATTAGGGGGGTCCCGGTAGGCGCGATTTCCTATCATAAGCGCCGGGGTTACGTACCATTAGCGACTCCCCCGCAAAATTGTCATAGCGTGACATATAAAATCCGCTGTGCAAGTAGGGCCGACAGGGTCACGGAACGAAATCCGGCCCCCGCAATTCGCCCCCCCTACGGAGCGGTCCGAATTCAAAGCAGATATCCGGCGAACCCAAGCGAGACTTGGTGGGCCATGTCGGATTCGAACCGAGGTTGTCCATTCGGAGGCGGATTATGATCCGGATACTGCGAAAGCGGACGCTCAGGTCGTCGCTACTGAGCACCCTGGGGACTGACCGCTTAGGCCGACAACGTGCTGGCCAATCTGACCGAGCGAATGGCCGTTGCACCTGGAAGCGGCCATTGAGGCCGTGCCCAGACGACCGGCTGTTGTGGGTCGGGTGCCGCCGATCGCCGTCCTTTCCACTCCGCCGTAAAATAGCTTCGCCTGTGACAGCGGAGAGTACAAGGCGCTATGAAAATCCGTACGCGGTTCGTCACCGCAATATTGGCGGTGCTCGTCGCCATCGCGGTGCTCTTTATCCCGTTGCCGCAGCGAATTGGGCTCGACACGCGCATCATTTCGGTTGCGTCGATACAACGCCCTCCCACGGTCGTGTTCGACTATGTCACGACGCCGGCTCACTGGCCAATCTGGCATCCGTCGTCGCTCGCGGTCAGCGGTTCGGTGGAACATTCGCTCGATGTGGGCGAGCAGGTAACGGAGGAATTCAGGGTGGCGGGCAGGCGTGGCCGAGTTGTGTGGACAGTCGCGGCACGTGTGCGTCCGAGCAAGTGGGTGATAGCAGGAAAGATTGACGGCAGATCGGCCGGCACCGTCACTTATTCGCTGACATCGACTGTGAGCGGAACCCGTTTCGAACGTGAATTCACCTATCGCGCGCCGTCGTTGTGGTTCGCGATATTGAACTGGTCCGTGCTGCGCGCGCGGATTCAATCTGAATCGGATACGGCAGTCTTGCGACTTAAGAGCCTTGTGGAAGCGTCACCGCAGCATTAGCAACGTCGCTCGGCTGGCGTTGTGACTTGGCGTTTTCACGACCAGACTGAATCCTTGGGTACAAGTCTGCTAGCGGCCATTCGTGAGGGCAATCGAAGCGCAAGAGGGTGCCATATGCGGAACCGGGTCAGAGTCAGCGCGCGGCCATGAGGTCGTTCGCCATTGCCACGATTTGGACATTTGAGTGTCCGTTCACACCGGTTGAATCCGCTATTCATTGGAAAGTCCGCTTCGGATCGCGGGCCTAGACCGCTCGCGCGGCAGGGGCTCCGATAGACGGTGGCGCAATGGAGAGGAAACCGACTCTGTCTTCATGTCGACGGGCGGGGAAATCCGCCTCGTCTTCCATAGTGGGAAGCATTGACGGCCACATGTCGCCGAGATCGGTGGGGGCAGGCGGTGAGCAGAACTTCCTAGCGCCAATCGTCGAGGACGAAGTCGTTAGGGCGGCTGTAGGCAGGCTCGTTAGGCCGATGCATGGTCACCACCTGCATTTGGCTGCGGAAACCGCGTGCCATCATCTGGCGATAGGCTTGCTCGCGCCCGGTATTGACCCCAACCAGGACCCTCGCCATCCCCAATGCGGTGGCGAGCGCGCCGGCGGCGTCGAGCAGCACGCCGAACCGATCGGAGGCACCCGGGCCGGGGCGCACCGCGCCGAATTTGATGAAGAGACAATCGGCACCGGCCTCGCTCGCCGGTCCCCAATGGCAAACCGCGAAGCCGCCCAGCTGGCCCGAACGCTCCCATAACAGCAGGGCGTCGCCGAGGCCGCGCGCGGCGACGGTGCGGATCTCAGCGGAGAGATCGAGGCCGTCGAGGATCTCGTCGCTGAGCGCGCGGCTCGCTTCTTCCGCCGCCCGCCGCTCGCCGGCCGCGAGCGCCGTATAGCGCGCGTCCTGCGGCAGCGGGCCGGACGCCGCCGCCGGCGCCGCCATGATCGCGGTGAGAAAGCGCGGATAGAAGCCGAACTTCTGATAGAGCCAAATGTGTTTCGTGCTTTGGGCGAACGTGCACAGGCCGGCATGGCGCGTGCCCCAGTCCGCGAATTGTTCCGAGACCGCTGCGACCAGCGGCTGGGCGATGCCCTTGTCCCACAGATCAGGGCGAACCGAGAGTGGGCCGAAAAAGCCGACACTGCCCCAGTTGGTGGCGAAGTTGACGCCGGCGAGCGTGCCGTCGTGGTCGGCAGCGAAGGCGGCAGTATGCTCGCATCCGAAGCGGCCATAGACGTAGTCGAAATCGGTCCAGAAACTATCGGGATCGGCGACGCCGAAGAAGGTACCGAAGGCGCGCCGCACGATGCGCTGCCCCTCCGGCAGGTCGCGCTCTTCAAGTGGACGAACGTTGAGCATGTTGGCAATCCCCCGTCCTCGGCCATAACCTGCAACGATCGTAGCATACGGTCGGGTCCTCGCGAATAGGCGGGGCGGAGGTCTGTTGAGGTTTACGGGCGGCCCCGTCAGGCCGAGGTTGGCCCAAGAGCGGTCGGTCGACATCGACGTCCGGAACGTTGGCAATCGATGCGCACCCGTATTCGGATGGAGCGTTCCCATGCGAATTCTCGTTGCTGTCCTGCTCTCGCTGGTCAGCGAGCTTTGCTGTTACTGCCTACGATGTACATATCGTTCTTAAAGCGTTTTGGGCCGAAGAGTCGCAGCCCCAATTCATCTTGGCAGAGTGACAGAGCGACCTTGGCGGTGGCAACGAGGTCCACCTCGTCCAACGCGACGACGATTAGGGCAATCGTTTGGAGACAGCCATGCATTTCGACTACCAACAATTCCACATCGACGCGTCACCTCTTGATGAAGGCGGCCGCTATTACGCTCGCGCAAAGATCTACCGGCGCGCCTCGGCGAGTGGCGATGCCGTCGAGGTAAAGTATTCGGGCGACCTCGGCGATTACCCCTCCGACGCGGATGCTATTGAGGCGGCGCAGCGTTGGGCGATTCAGTGGTGCGACGAGAACTCCGCTTAGGCTTCACTATCCAGGTCCAGGCTGTTCCGGAGTATTCGCCGCACCCACCAGACATCCAGTTCGGGGGCACGCGTCAGGCGAGAGCGATACGTGCAGCAAGGGCTGACAACGGCCCTCACGACTGGTCCTGCTGAACCCCGGCAAAAGAAGCGGCGCATAATGCACACATCCCTTTGTCAGGACGATGGAGGTAGATGTGACAACTTTTGCTATCGACGCCGTTCGCATCAACCCGACGAACGACAGGTTTACCCATGTGCGTTGGGCTCCCGTCGATCCGTCGACGCGTGAATGGCTGTCCCCCCCTGCGATTGTGGAGGTGGCCGAAGTCGTCGCCGCGATCCGTCGGGGCGATGTTGTTTGGTCCCTTTTTACGCTTGGTGGCACACGGTATCTCGGGCCAAAAATTGTGTCTGTCTCTCACACCGACGGACACGCCGGGATCGACACGGATGCCCCTGGCGATCATGTCGAAAAATGCATTGACGATTTGCCGCACCTTTGACGGCATACCTTTGAGGCCGTCGGCGATCGGACTGTGAAAGGTCTGGACGGGTCGGTAAGACTCGTTGATGGACAGAGACAGCTGACATTCGCCGACGCCAGTTTGTAAAAGTCAGCAAAGCGATACGCGACAGCCGCACCAATTTGATCGGCGAACGTCGGCTCAGGCCGATGACCCACCGGTAGCCTTTCCGCGACGAAAGTCCGCTTCACTCTTCAAAGAGCCATTGATGCTTCGACATGCCGGAAGTCGGCTCTGGGTCGGCAAGACTCATCCATCCATGACTTAGCTGACATTCACCGGCACTGGGTTGCGAAGGTCAGCAAAGCGACCTGCTGCCGCCGCACGCTGCCCGATCGGCAACCGACCGCTATGGCCGAAGTGTACGCGACGGTTATCAGGCAGGTCTTCTGGAGAACCAGCCATGCGGATGACGGCTTTGAGTATAAGGGGCCGGATTCACCCGATGAGAGGTGCGCCAAAAAGCGGGGCGCACGAGCCGGGACGTAGCATTGTTTCGCACGGCTAGCGTCGGTCGCGCTCGATTTCAGTCTGTTCTGGGCTGCTTCGTACGGACCAACCCCGCGCCTCGTCGCATCGCTCGGAAAATATCGAGGGTACAAGGCAGGGAGATACTCTCCGTACCATAACTTAGACGCCCCCATCCTGACGACACGCCTGAATATGAGCGGTGGCGACCGCGCGCTAAACTGGGTGTGTGCTATCGAAAAGTTCGGTGGGTCGAGCGCAAGACGATGAAATTCACCCGAATGATGGTCGGCCTCGCCGTCGCGTACATGACCGTGTTAGCCGGAGTCGCCATCTTGCAGGATCGTTTTCTCTACTTCCCTCAGAAGGCCGCAATCGAGGAGCTCACCTCCGATGGACTGCGCGCCTGGCCGACACCTGAGGCGTTCAGGGGCCTCATGGCGGAGCCGGCCGGGTCCGCGCGCGCCACGGTCATCGTCTTTCATGGCAACGCGGGGCATGCCGGCCACCGCTCATTCTATGCCGCGGCGCTCACCCGGCTCGGGCTGCGCGTGGTTCTCGCCGAATATCCAGGCTACGGGCCGCGCGGCGGGGCGTTAGGCGAAGCGAGTCTGGTCGCCGATGCTCAACAAACCATCGCGCTGGCCCATCGCCTCTATGGCGCGCCGCTGCTGCTCATCGGCGAATCGCTCGGGGGCGGCGTGGTGGCCGCGGCCGGCTCGCGTGAACGCGACAAGATCGCCGGTTTAATGCTGATCACGCCATGGGATCGGCTCGAGCACGTCGCCGCTTACCACTATCCGTGGCTGCCCGTGAAGTGGCTGCTGCGCGACCAATACGACAGCGTGACCCATCTGGCGTCGTTCGGCCGCCCGGTTCTCGTCGTGGTTGCTGAACGCGACAGCATAGTCCCCCCGCGCTTCGGCGAAGCGCTCTACAACTCGCTGGCCGAACCGAGACAACTGATGGTGGTGAAGGCGGCTGACCATAACGACTGGATTGGCCACGTCGACGAAACCTGGTGGCGGGAGGCGACCGACTTCCTTCTCACGCCTTTGCATTGAAATATGAAGACGCCACCGGTCTCGTTTAGCTCGGAGCGCATCTATGTTCTCGATGCGAAGAACAGGCCTGTCGAGGTGTTCGACCACGGCGCGTGGTCGCGCTGGATGACGGAAAACGAACTGATCTTCCGCCGCACACTGCTGGACGACTACGGTGTAACGGTCACGACCCGCTTCCGTGGTGTGTCCAAACCGAAAACCGGGGAGGCCTTGCTGTTCGTGACGCGCGTCGCCGGAATGCAGGCGCAAGACAACAGGAGCTACGGAGCACGTACGCTCGATGAGGCGCTGGAGCAGCATGAGCGCATCGTGCAGAAAATCCTCAGGATAATGACAGGGCGGTAACGATCACAGCACGACGATTCTGCGGAGCCGTAGCCCCAGGAAGTCGCCAGATGGATCTGGTGCAAACGGCGCAAGCGAATCGGTTAGAGTGTCCTGCTGAACGAATAGAGAGCCGTCGTGGCGTGTCGATGAAACGTAGCTGAAGATCCGCGGCAGGTGGGTGTAGCTCTGCCGGGCGGTGGATCGGGCCGGCCAGACAGTTGACTTCATGCTACGTGCAAAGCGCGACGTGAAGGCGGCCAAAGCCTTTTTCAGGAAAGCTCTCAAACATCAGGGCAAGCCGCCGAAGACCATCTCGCTGGATGGCTATGCCGCCTCACACGCGCGCGAACGGACGAACCGCCCAGCTGAGCCGCTTACTGAGAACGAGAGCCGGTCGACAGCGCACCTCAATCCCACCGCTCGTCACGCACCTGAACGACGCCCGCCTCGATCCGCACCGGAAACGCCACCACGTCCTCATATGCCGGCGGCGCCAGCACCTTTCCGGTCCTGATGCAAAATCGTGCACCGTGGCGCGGACAGACGACCACGTCGCCTTCCACCACACCGCCAGTCAGGATGCCGCCGTCGTGCGGGCAGACATCCTCGATTGCATAACAGGTGCCGTCGACGTTGAACACAGCAACCTGCGCGCCATCGACCTCGACGCTGCGAACCGACCCGGCCGGAAAATCCCCGATCGCAGCGACATCGACCCAGTCGGACATGTCAAAGCATCCCCAATTGCAGGCGCGCCGCATCCGACATCCGGTCTCTCGACCACGGCGGATCCCACACCAGTTCAACGTGCACGTCGTTCACTCCGCTCGCCGAGAACACCGCATCCTCCACCGTCGCCGGGAAGGTCTGCGCGACCGGACAGCCGGGCGCGGTCAGCGTCATGCGGATCCCAACGCGGCCTTCGGCTTCATCCACGTCAAGACCATAAACAAGCCCCAAATCGTAGATGTTGACCGGAATCTCCGGGTCGAACACGGTGCGCAGTGCATCGATCACGCGTTCTTCAAGACCTTCTGTTGTCGTGCCACTCCCGGGTTGTGCGGCCTCGGCGCGCTTCAGCCAGTCGAATGTGCTCATCGTCTGCCTCACTCTGTCGAAACGGGGCGATGCGCGTCGTGCAGCGCGGCGTGGAGCGTATGCCAGGCCAGCGTCGCGCACTTCACACGCTCGGGAAATTCCCGTACACCGGACAGCACCGCCAGCTTGCCCATCTCCGGCGCGGCTGTCGCCTGCCCTGCAGCGGGTGTTGTCACCATGTCGTGAAAGCGCCCGAACAGCGCTTCGGCCTCTGCTTCCGTTTTGCCTTTCAGCGCCTCGGTCATCAGCGACGCTGATGCCGTCGCAATTGCACAGCCCGCGCCTTCGAAACTCGCTTCTTTGACGATGCCGTCCTCGATTCGCAGATAAAGCGTAATCCGGTCGCCGCACAGCGGGTTAAAGCCCTCAGCCGTGTGATTGGCGCCGGACAGTCCATGACAGTTACGCGGCCGCCGGTAGTGGTCGAAGATGACTTCCTGATACAGATCGCGCAGATCGCTCATTTTCCGAATATCTCCCTGACCTTTCCGAGACCTTCGATCAGCGCGTCGATATCCTGGTGCGTGTTGTAGAGGGCGAGCGACGCGCGTACGGTCGCCGGTACGCCGAAGCGCTGCATCACCGGCATCGCGCAATGATGGCCCGCACGCACCGCGATGCCGTGATGATCGAGAATCGTGCCGACATCATGGGCATGCACGCCGTCGAGCACGAACGACAGAATGCCTGCCTTGTCGCGT
The DNA here is from genome assembly GCF_014201055.1 of Paraburkholderia sp. CI2. Lineage (NCBI taxonomy): Bacteria > Pseudomonadati > Pseudomonadota > Betaproteobacteria > Burkholderiales > Burkholderiaceae > Paraburkholderia > Paraburkholderia sp. CI2. The sequence continues at coordinate 85,658 of NZ_JACHDL010000031.1, read as the reverse complement.
GCACTACCGATAAAACGCAAGCCCGGTATCACCCGCAGGGCGCCCGTCGCATAGGCGAGCAGTTCGTTCTCGTGCGCGGCGATGACTTCCATGCCGATGCTGTCGACATAGTCGAGCGCCGCGCCCAGCGCAATCGCGCCGGCAATGTTCGGCGTACCCGCTTCGAACTTCCACGGAATCGCGTTGTATTCCGTTTTCTCGAACGTTACCGATCGGATCATGTCGCCGCCGCCCTGCCATGGCGGCATCGCTTCAAGCAGTGCGGCCTTGGCGTATAGCACGCCAATGCCAGTCGGCCCGTACACCTTATGCCCGGACAACGCGTAGAAATCGCAATCTATCGCGCGGACGTCGACCGGCAGATGCGTGATTGCCTGTGCACCATCCAGCAGCACCGGCACGCCCCGCGCGTGTGCCGCTGCAACGATGCGCTCCACCGGATTGATGCTGCCGAGCGCGTTGGCCAGATGAGTCATCGCGACCAGCCGCGTACGTTCACTCAACAAACGCTCGTACGCGTCGGCATCGAGCGCGCCCATATCGTCGATCGGCACGACTTTCAGCGCCGCGCCCGTCTGCTCGCAGACGAGCTGCCACGGCACAATGTTCGAATGGTGCTCCATCGCGCTAATCAGGATTTCGTCGCCGGGCTTGATCTGCGGCCGAGCATAACTCTGGGCGACGAGATTGATCGCTTCGGTCGTGCCACGCACGAACACGATCTCCTCCGGACGCTGCGCATTGATGAAGCGTGCAATCTTCGCGCGTGCGGCCTCGAATGAATCGGTCGCGCGCTGCGACAGCAGATGCACGCCGCGGTGCACATTCGCGTTGCTATGCCGGTAGTAAGCGTTTTCCGCGTAGATGACCGAGGCAGGCTTTTGCGTAGTGGCGCCATTGTCGAGATAGACCAATGGCCGGCCATGCACGCGCTCGCCCAGAATCGGAAAATCGGCTCGCCAGTGCTCGACATTGCGCGGATCGGGCGTCTGCATCTGTTCGATCGGCTTCATAGCAGCTCCCTGATGCGCTCGCCTTCCGGGGTGCGCGCGAACAGCAGGTTTTCGAGCCGGCCACGCAGCGAATCGATGCGCACACCTTCGACAATGTCGCGCGCAAATGCGTATGTCAGTAGCGCCCGCGCCATGCGCTCTTCGACACCTCGTGCACGCAAATAGAACAGCTGGTTGTCGTCCAGTTGACCGACCGTCGCGCCGTGTGTGCATTTCACGTCGTCGGCGTAGATCTCGAGTTGCGGCTTCGTGTCGATTTCCGCATCGCGTGACAGCAGCAGGTTGTGATTCGCCTGATGCGTGTCCGTTTGCTGTGCATCGCGATGCACGATGACGCGCCCGTTGAACACGCCGCGCGCTGCGCCGTCGAGCACCCCGCGGTAATGTTCGCGACTCGTGCCATGCGGCTCTGTGTGATCGATGCGCGTGTGGTGATCGACGTGCTGCCGGCCCCCGACGAAATAGAGACCGTTCAACGTCGCTTGCGCGTTCGCGGCGTTCAGGCTTGTGCCGATACCAGTGCGCGACAGCGCGGCGCCGAACGCGAACGCATGTGAGGTAAAACAGCTGCCCCGTTGCTGCGCAGCGGCGACCGACGCGATATGAAAAGCCTTCGGGCCCTCTTGCTGCAACCGGTAGTGCTGCACGTCCGCCTGCTCGTCTGCGACGATGCGGGTAACCGCATTGGTCCAGTACGCGTCGCCGCTCAGCCCTACAAAATGCTCGACGATCGTGCAGCCCGAGCGTGCTCCTGCAAGCACGACATTGAACGGCTGCACCGCAAGACCCGCTTCGTCGGTCAGGAACAGGATCTGCAGCGGTTGATCGATGACCTCGCCAGGCGGCAGCACGATGGCAAACCCATCCGTCATAAACGCCGTATTTAGCGCGGCAAAGCCATCTGAATACGCCTGCGAGGCGAATGCCGATTCCAGTTGTTGTGGCATTTCTCTCAACGCCCGGGTGAGCGAGCCCACAAATACCCCGTGTGGCAAACCATTCAGTTTCGACGGCCGCGGCACATGCCGACCGTTGACAAAGACCAGTCGATGCGCGGCAGGCTCCAGCTTGAGTTCATCGATGACGTGCCGCACGTGGCTATCGTCCGTGCGTTGTGCCTTGAAATGCCAGGGACGCTTGCCAATCGCCGACACGTTCGTGTATTTCCAGTCCTCGTGCCGCGTGGTGGGCAAACCCAGCGCGTCGAACTGGTCGAACGCACTTCGGCGCGCGGCACGCAGCCATGGAAACTCAACGCCGGGCAACGTCTTCGCGAGTTGCCCAAACTGATGGAAATAGTCGAGAGATTCGTTTTTCATGGATGCCCCGCACTTTCCTGGCTTGCTGTATTTTCTGGTTGCACCGCTTCATCGTCGATCCAACCATAGCCTTTACGCTCCAGCTCCAGCGCCAGTTCACGGGACCCCGACTTCACGATCCGGCCATTCGCCAGCACATGCACGCGATCCGGCACGACGTAGTCCAATAGCCGCTGATAGTGCGTCACGAGCACGATCGCCCGTTCTGGACTGCGCATGCTGTTGACGCCCTGCGCGACAATCTGCAATGCGTCGATGTCGAGTCCGGAATCCGTTTCGTCGAGAATGGCGAGCCGGGGCTCCAGCACGACCATCTGCAGAATCTCGTTGCGTTTCTTCTCTCCGCCGGAAAACCCTTCGTTCACGGCGCGATACAGCAGACTCTCGTCCATCCGCATCAGCGTCATCCTCTCCTTGACCCGTTGCAGAAACTCCATCGCATCGAACTCCGGCTCGCCACGATACCGCCGCTGCGCATTCAGCGCCGCCTTCAGCAGATAAACGTTGCTCACGCCGGGTATCTCGACGGGATACTGGAACGCGAGAAACAGTCCTTGGTGTGCGCGCTCCTCGGGTGCGAGCGCCAGCAGGTCGCGGCCGAGATACGAGACCTCGCCGCCCGTGACAGCAAAGTCCTCGCGCCCGGCCAGCACCTGGGCAAGCGTGCTTTTGCCCGAGCCGTTCGGACCCATGATCGCGTGCACCTCGCCGGCCCGTACATCCAGATCGATGCCACGCAGAATTTTCTTGCCGTCGACTTCGACCTGCAGATTGCTGATTTCAAGCATGGTCCGAATCCCTCGCGAATCGCTGTGGGTTATCCCACGGCGCCTTCCAGGCTGACGCCGAGCAGCTTTTGTGCCTCGACTGCAAACTCCATCGGCAGCTCCTTGAAGACCTCCTTGCAGAAGCCGTTCACGATCATCGACACCGCATCTTCCGGCGACAACCCACGCTGCCGGCAATAGAACAACTGGTCTTCGCCGATGCGTGATGTCGATGCTTCGTGTTCGACCTTCGCGGTCGGGTTCTTGACCTCGATGTAGGGGAATGTGTGAGCGCTGCAACGGTTTCCGAGCAAAAGCGAATCGCACTGCGTGTAGTTGCGCGCGCCTTCCGCCGCACGGCCGACCTTCACGAGACCGCGATATGCGTTCTTTCCGCGGCCCGCCGAAATGCCTTTCGACAGAATTGTGCTGCGCGTATTGCGGCCGACGTGAACCATCTTCGTCCCGGTATCGGCCTGTTGATAGTGGTTGGTCAGTGCCACCGAATAGAATTCACCGACCGAGTTATCGCCCTGCAGGATCACGCTCGGATACTTCCACGTAATCGCCGAACCGGTTTCCACCTGAGTCCATGAAATCTTCGAATTGGCCTCGCGGCAGTCGCCACGTTTGGTCACGAAGTTGTAGATGCCGCCCTTGCCCGACGCATCGCCCGGATACCAGTTCTGCACGGTCGAATAGCGGATCTGTGCACCTTCCAGCGCGACCAGTTCGACCACAGCGGCATGCAGCTGGTTTTCGTCGCGCATCGGCGCGGTGCAGCCTTCCAGATAGCTCACGTACGCGCCTTTGTCCGCGACGATCAGCGTGCGCTCGAACTGCCCGGTGTTCTGGGCGTTGATACGAAAGTAGGTCGATAGTTCCATCGGGCAGCGCACGCCCGGCGGGATGTAGCAGAACGACCCATCGCTGAACACGGCGGAATTAAGCGCAGCGAAGAAATTGTCGGTGTGCGGCACGACCGAGCCGAGATACTTTCGCACCAGTTCGGGATGATGCTGTACGGCATCCGAGAACGAACAGAACACAATGCCGAGTTCCGCCAGCTTTTCGCGGAACGTAGTCGCTACCGACACGCTGTCGAATACCGCATCCACCGCTACGCCCGCCAGCAGTTCGCGCTCCCTCAGCGGCACACCCAGCTTTTCGTAGGTACGCAGCAGTTCCGGATCGACTTCATCGAGACTCTTCGGACGATTCTTCTGCGTCATCGGCGCGGAATAATAGATGATGTTCTGGTAATCGATCGCCGGGTGTTCGACCGTCGCCCAATGCGGCTCGGTCATCGTGAGCCAATGGCGATAGGCCGCGAGTCGCCATTCGAGCATGAACGCCGGCTCGTCTTTCTTCACCGAAATGAGCCGGACCACATCCTCGCTCAGCCCGCGCGGAAGCGCATCGGCCTGCAGATCAGTCACGAAACCGTGCTGGTATTCGCGGCTGATCAGTTCATCGAAACCGGTTGTGGATGCGCTCATGTGTGGCCTCGGTCAATCGACTTGCGCGCAGGCGTCGCGCCCGCGCGATGGGTGGAGATACCACGCGCGCGGATCGCGCTGATATCGACTGCGCGCAAGGTGGGGCCCGCCATGTCCGCCAGCGTGACCTGCTGCAACGCTTCGTAAATCAGGCGATTGACCTTCTGCCAGTTGGCGCGCACCGCGCACGCCGCCTCCTGGATACACAGGCCTGGCGTAGTGCTGCATTCGGTCATCCCGATCGGGCCGTCGACGACGGCGATCACCTCCGCCAGCGTGATCCGCGCGGGCGGCCGCGGCAGCAGGTAGCCGCCGTTTGTGCCGCGCAGCGACTCCACGACACCACCGCGCGTCAGGACTTTCAGCACCTTTGACACCGTTGGCCCCGCGACGCCGGTCGCCGCAGCAATGCTGCTTGCGCTGTGGACGGCATCGGGATCGCGCGCCATCGCAGTCATGATCACCGTGCCGTAATCGGCAAGTTTGCTCATGCGCAACATCGGAACATCTCCCGTTTTAATCAGGACCCTTTTGGTCCAGATTACATCGAAACGAAAACCGCACGTTTGGAGTGAGCGACACTGTCCTGTGTGGGGATTCCTGGCCACGTCGCGAATCGCTTTCCGTTTCGGGAGAAGTATTTCGCGAACGGCCCAACGCCGATTCCATTCTAGACCTGTATATATAACCTTGTCAGTGTATTGGTCTTCGTGACGGACCGCTCTGGTGAGCCACGCTCCATCGACTGCGAATACCCACTCGCCCGACGAGACATCAATTGTTTGATATCCAGAATATCGAAAACTGATTTAAAAGCCGGAATCCGCGTGAAGGATGCGCGATGTGCATCGCCTATCTCGGGAGAGGCCCGCCGCATAGTACTTTGGGCTGTTGTGGCATCCGGACCCAGTGGGGCTACTGCCCGATCTTTCTGGTGATTGTGGTCGTGTGGAGTGTTGAGCAGGTGCGCGGACTGAATGTCGAACGCGCCCATTGCCCTCGGCCTACGTGTTCAGCGCATGCATGGAAGCCCGGAATCCACGGTCACCGTTGCCAGTTGTCGCTGTCGGATGAATGATCCCCCGTCAAGGTTCGGGCGTTTTACGTGCGCTAACGATGACGGCCCCTTTCGTCCGTGCCTGCATGAGATTGCCCTTCAAGGCGTACAGGCACTTAACAATTTTGCGCCGATAAATTCTGATTATTTCATTTTCAGAAAAAGTATTTTACGAAGTAGGCGTTTACCCATGATGGACACCTCCTGTTCCAAAGGATAGGTATCCACGAAAGCGGGTCAACTCCAGAAGGTCACATTCGGGTAGGTTTGGGTGCGACTTCTGTCCTTGCAATACACGATCTTTGACTTTTCAGGATGCATCGTCAGCTCACATTCCGTCAGCGCGAGCCGCTCGATCGTTAGCGGCTCCTGCAAATGCGCACGGATGTATTCCTCCACCCGTCGTACATAAAACGGCGCAAGCGGTCTGCGCTCGCGCGTCATGCCGCTTCGTACGCTGTTCGGTTGACCGTAGATAAGCGCGTTCAGTAGTGTCGACTCGAACTGCTCAAATGCGAGTGGATTGCGCAGCGGATGCGCCTCCGTACTCATGATTTCCGCGAGCATCGGCAGCAACTGCATCAGGCACACCCCTGTGCCGACGTCAGTGCGAATCCTGGCTCGAATTCGATTGCCCACGCGCCGCGTCGCCGAAATGACGCTGTGCATGACGCTCGAGCACATCGCGCTCGATACGCAGGATGGCCTGCGGGCAAGCTTCGCCCCACCGCATGCGCAGCGCCAGCGTGGGCGACACCAGCGAGCCGGCGAGCGTCCATATTGAAGTGGACCTGCGCGTAGGCGAGCTCGTACAGTTTGCGCTGCTCGTCGGAAGGGCGGCCGTCACCGATCAACGCTCGGCTCGCATCATCCCGCTGCATAGGGTATCTACCGAACATTTCATGCTTGCGTTGTCAGGATACCTGATATCAAATACGGAACTATCGCGACGGACAGGCGCGTCTTCCAGGACGCGTTTTATTTTGTTCTTTATATCAGTTTGCCTGATATTGTATCAACGGTGATCGGCGCCGGCATCCCCGTCACGCTCATCGCTGCAATCGCCTGAAACCGAAGATCCCTCAACCGCAGTTCAACAAAAGAACATACAACTGGTCTGGAGACGTCACCATGCAATTGAAGTCGACTCACGTTCTCATGTTCGGTGCGCTATGCGCGCTGAGCACTGGAGCCTTTGCGCAATCGAGCGTCACGTTGTATGGCATCGTGGACACGGGGATCGAGTATGTCTCGCACGCGAACGCGAAGGGCGACAGCGTCTTTCGCATGCCATCCGTTACCGGAGAGTTCCCATCACGCTGGGGGCTGCGCGGCAACGAAGATCTAGGCGGCGGCTACAGCGCTGTCTTCACGCTCGAAAGCGGCTTTAACGTGCGCGACGGCAGTTCTGGACAGGGCGGGAGGCTGTTTGGACGCCAGGCATTCGTCGGCATGAAAAGCCCGTATGGAACGCTCGCGTTCGGCCGTCAGTACACGATGACCTATCTTGCGGTTCAGGGCGCCGACATCATCGGTCCGGACATTTACGGCATGGGCTCCCTGGATGCCTATGTGCCCAACGCACGCGCCGACAACTCCATCACCTATCTTGGCTCGTACAAGGGCTTTACGCTGGGCGCGGGCTATTCATTCGGACGGGACGCGGCGGGTACCGGCAACTCGCCGGGACAAGGAACCTGTACCGGCTCGGTTCCAGGCCACGCCACGGAATGCCGCGACTGGTCCGCAATGCTCAAGTACGACTCTCAATATTTCGGCGCGGCTGCGTCGTACGAGGAGCAACGCGGCGGCGCGACCGCAGCCGCCAACTTCTTCGACGGAATTGCGCCGACACCCCTCATCAACGCCGCGGACAAGGACGCCCGTACCCAACTGAGCGCCTATGCGCAGTACGCGGGCGCGAAGATCGGCGCAGGTTGGATTGGACGCCGCGTAGTGACCCAGTCGCCGACAGTACCGAATATCCGTTCGGATCTGTTCTTCCTCGGCGCTTCGTACATGGTCACGCCTGCGTTCCTCCTCGATGGCGAAGTGTTTCGGATCATCAATAGCGACCACGATACCCGCGCCACGATGGGAACGCTACGCACCACCTATCTTCTGAGCAAGCGTTCGTCGGTCTATGCGCAGGCTGCGTATCTCGCGAACAGCGCGAAGGCGCGCTATTCGGTCAGCGGTGGCGGCGGTGGGACCACACCAGGCGCGGGCATGGGTCAAACGGGCGTGATGGTCGGCATTAAACACATGTTCTGATAGGGGGCGAGAATGAAACGAACTTCAATTGCTATGTGCGTATCGGCAGTGTCCGCGATGCTGGCGGCCTGCGGCGGCGGTTCCGACTCGCTCTCCACCAGTGCGACACAATTGCCTCGGCTTTCCGCAGCACAACCCGCGACGCTGTCAGGAAACTGCAGCGCGCTCGCCGCCAGGTTGACGTTTGCGGCCACGACGTTCACGTCCGTTACCGACGTGCCGGCCGGAACGCTCACGGTGGCAGGAAAGTCCGTGCCCGAACATTGCGTGATCGAAGGGAAAATGAATCAACGCACGAGCGCCGTTGACGGCCAAACTTATGCGATTGGTTTTGAAATGCGGCTACCTATCGCGTGGAATGGTCGCTTTTTCTATCAGGCCAACGGTGGTCTCGACGGTAATGTGACATCGGCGACGGGGGTGCTCAGTGGCGGGGGCCCGCTGAACAACGCGCTAAACATGGGCTTCGCCGTGATCAGTTCGGATGCAGGTCATTCCGGGTCGCAAAACCCGCTGTTTGGTCTCGATCCCCAGGCGCGCCTCGATTATGGCTATAACGCCGTTGCCACGCTCACGCCAATGGCCAGGCAGGTGATCAAGTTGGCCTATGGCAAGGGCCCCGACCGCAGCTACTTCGAAGGTTGCTCGAACGGCGGCCGTCATGCGATGGTGGCGGCAGCCAGGTCTTTCGCGGATTACGACGGCATCATTGCCGGCGACCCCGGCTTTCATTTGCCAAAGGCGGCGATCGGGCAGATGTGGAGCGCACAACAGCTAGCTACCGTCGCGACCGCCAAAACGTCGGCCGGAATTGCCGATATCACCACCGGCTTGACGACTGCTGAAAGGCAGCTCATCGCGTCGAAGGTCATCGCGAAGTGCGATTCGCTGGATGGTGTAGCGGACGGGATGGTGCAAGACATCAAAGCGTGCCAGGCGAACTTCGACCTGGCCACGGACGTACCGACATGTTCGAGCAATGGGCGCGACGGCACCTGTCTTACGGCGGCTCAAAAGCAAGCCGTTGGAAATATTTTTTCTGGGGCGAAAAATAGCGCTGGCACTGCGCTCTATGCGAGCTTTCCGTATGACGTCGGTGTCAACGGATCAGGCTGGGCCGCGTGGAAGCAAGGCAATTCGATCAGCCTTGACCCGGCCGCGGCGGCCTTCGTATTTACGTCGCCGCCGCAGAGCGCTTCGCTGCTCAGCTCCATCGGCGCCTACGCTCTGAACTTCAACATGGACAGTGACGCGCCGAAGATCTTCGCAACGAACGGTGTCTATTCCGAGACTTCGTGGTCATTCATGACCCCGCCGAACGAGACTGATTTGAGCGGTCTGAGGAGCCGGGGCGCGAAGTTGATCGTCTATCACGGGACGAGCGATCCAGTGTTCTCGTCGAACGATACGACCGACTGGTATCAGCGCTTGTCCACGGCTAGTGGCGGTGACGCGAGCAATTTCGCCCGGCTCTTCACGGTAGCAGGGATGAACCACTGCAGCGGCGGTCCGACGGCCGATCAGTTCGACATGTTGACGCCTATGGTGGCATGGGTCGAGCAAGGGCAAGCGCCGAACCGGGTCATCGCAACGGCTCGCGACACGACCAACGCGATACCGAATAGCGAGGTGCCGACTAGCTGGGGTGCCGGGCGCACGCGTCCGCTCTGCGCGTATCCGAAGGTGGCCCGCTATACCAGCGGAGACGTGAACTCGGCAAGCAGTTTCACTTGCAGCTAAGCCACTGACCGTGCGAGGGGGGCGAAGATGTGAACGCTCCCCCACTACGCCGAGGAAACGTTAGGCGCCCTCACCGCCCGCGATCGCTTTGAGCCGCCGATAAAGCGTGCGCTCGCTCAATCCCAGCTGCGCGGCAAGCTCACTGCGTTTTCCGCGGAATTGCGCCGCTGCGCGCGCGAGTTCCGCATCGGTCAGCTTGCGCGGCAAGCCCACGCCCACCGCCAGCGAATCCTGCCCACGGCCGGAAGCCCTGTCGCGGACCGCCTGCGGCAAGTGTTCGGCGCGGATCACGCCACCGTCGGCGAGCAGGTTGGCGCGCTCGAGTACGTTGCGCAATTCGCGGATATTGCCGGGCCACGCATAGGCGCGCAACTGCGCCATCGCGTCCGCGGAAATCGACGCTTTATGCGACGATCCGGCGCGCGCCGACGCAATGCGCCGCAGGATCGAATCCGCGAGCAGCGCGATGTCGTCGACACGCTCGCGCACCGCGGGCAAATGAATCGGAAACGCGCAGCCGCGCTCGCGGCCACCGGTTCGCTGACGGGATTGATGACGGGGATGCTCGGTGTCGGCGGCGGCTTCATCATCGTGCCGATGATGCGCAAGCTGACGGACGTGTCGATGCACGGTATCGTCGCGACTTCGCTGATGGTGATCGCACTCGTCGGCAGTGGCGGCGTTCTCGCGACGGCCACGCACGGCGCAACGCTTCCACCCGAAGTCGCGTTGTGGTTCACTGGCGCCACCGCCACCGGTATGCTCAGCGGACGGCTTGCATCGCATCACATCGCCGCGCGTCAGGTGCAACTGGGCTTTGCGAGCATCCTCGTCTGCGTGGCGCTCGCCCTGCTGGTCAAAGCGGCGCTGATGTAAGCGCTGCCGCTTCCCTCCAACTCACACGACAGTCAACCTGAACGATGATCGATCTCGACCATTTCACCCCGCTCGCGTCCCTGTGCGGAGGCCTGCTGATCGGCGCCGTGGCTGCGGCGATGGTGCTTTTGCTGGGCCGCATCGCCGGAATCAGCGGGATAGTCGGCGGCCTGCTGCGCTGGACCAGGCGAGACGGCGCATGGCGCGTCGCCTTCGTTGCCGGGCTGGTCGCTGCCGCGGTAATCGCGCGCGCGGTCGGTGCGCCCGTCGCGATCACCGTCGACGCGTCGTGGCCGGCCGTGATCGCGGCCGGCTTTCTGGTCGGCATCGGCACCCGCTATGGCAGCGGTTGCACGAGCGGACACGGCGTGTGCGGCATTTCACGCGGCGCCACGCGCTCGCTCGTAGCGACGGCGACGTTCATGGCGGCCGGCTTCGTCACCGTCTATATCATGCGATATCTTCTCGGAGCCTAGGATGGCAACAGTCGTTTCATTCGTATGCGGGCTGCTGTTCGGCTTCGGCCTGCTGTTGTCGGGCATGGCCAACCCCGCCAAAGTGCTGGGCTTCCTCGATTTCGCAGGACGCTGGGACCCGTCGCTCGCGTTCGTGATGATCGGCGCGGTGGCTGTCGCAGCAATCGGCTTCGCGATCGCGAAGCGCCGCGGCAAGTCGCTGCTCGGATTGCCGATGCAGATTCCCACGTCAACGCACGTCACGCGAAGGCTGATGGTGGGCAGCCTCGCGTTCGGCGTCGGTTGGGGAATTGCAGGGTTCTGTCCCGGCCCGGCGCTCGTCGCGCTCGGACTCGGGTCGGTGAAAGCGTGGGTGTTCGTGGCGGCGATGATCGCGGGAATGGCGGTCTTCGAGTCGTTGGAACGGCGCAGACAGGCGGCCTTGGCAACCGCCCCTTAACCTGGCCTTAAGGCGCGGTCGTGTACGATCTGTTTCGACTGAATCCAACTCACAGGCTCCCCTATGCAAGTCTCCCCTGAACACCGCTATGACATCGTCGCACGTTTGCTCCATTGGCTCGTCGTCGGGCTGGTTGCCGCGCAGTTCGTGATCGGCTGGACGATGCCGGACGTGCACCGCGATACCGTGCCGGACGGCGAAATCGCCTGGCACCTTGGCGTCGGCACCGCACTGCTCGCAGCGATGGTGTTGCGGGTGCTGTGGCGCGTGACTCATCGGTCGCCGCCGGACAACCTGCCGCCGCTGTTTCGCGCCGCTTCGAAGCTCACGCACCTCGCGCTGTATGTGCTGCTGGTGCTGGTGCCGCTGCTCGGCTGGATCAACGCTTCGTCGCGCACGTGGACGGTCCGCCTCGCCGGACTTGCTTCGTTGCCCTCACTGTCGGCACCGGGTTCGTCATTCGGACATGCGATGGGCGATGTTCACGGCGTCCTCGCTTGGGTTCTATTCGGCGTGATCTGCCTGCATATCGCAGCGGTGATGTTTCATCAGTTCGTCGCCGGCGACCGCGTTCTGCAGCGCATGAAGCTCTAGCGGTAGTTCGAGCGCTCCCTACATTTGCCCGTCAAACAGGGCAAAGCTGCGTGGCATGTCACGCGGGCGGACAGTTTCCCGAACTGACGCCGTACGGTCGAATGTTCAAGCTGAACGGATATACCTTCGGCGAACGTACGATTCCAGTGGTCGTGATGGCGATGCTCGACGTGACCAGGACGAGGCTCAACCATGATGCCAGCGGCAATATCGTCTCTCCCAAAGAGGGTCTGCCGATTTTCGATTCAGCCAGCATCTTCCTCGCCGGCAAGATCACCGACAGGATCGGTGCGTTCACGCAATTTACCTACTCGAACTACGATCATCAGGGCGGCGATGGACGCTGGATCGGCCACTTGGCATCGGACAACATGGATTGCCGTTATGTCGACAGGATCATTGGGAACGCAAGCGGACCTGATTCCCGGCACCACCCTGCACAACAACCCGATCGTTCAGGATGTGTGGAACAGTTCTCCGGCATGGAGTTACCCGTACGCTTGCTCTTCGACGAGCACGGTTGGCTCACCCCAGTTCCTGCCAATCCTCGAAGGTACGCTCGCGCAGCAGGTTGTGGGTGCGGGCGGCTACCTCTACTGGAACCGGACAGTCTATGCGGAGCTGTCGCTATATAGCACCGCTGATGGCATCTGGTCGTTCATCCGCGGCATTGGCAGCAGTCTTGCGGATGAGACGATTATCGGTGCGATCATCGCACTCGCCCGCAATCTGCTCGGCCAGGAAAGCCAATTGTTCCGCTCGTTCGACGCCTTCCGCGACGACGTCACTTTAGCTGTGCGACGCCAAAGAGCGGCGCCTCGCCGCTCTTTGGTGCGTCGTATTTAACGCGGATCCGACAGCGTCTGATTGAGCGTCTGCCCAGCGATGATCACGTTCTGCAACGTAATGTCGTGCACGTTGTAGAGGTAGATCGGACCCGGCGTGCTGGCGCTCGCTGGGCCTGCGGCCACAGGCGTGCCGAAGTCGCAGTTGGAAATCGTCACTCCCGTGATTGCCGGTACGGTCGGCGCAGGCGCCGGACCATTGTAATCGAACGCAACTGGACCTTGTGCAACGATGGCCTGGAAACAGGAGCCGGTTGTACTGCCCAATGTCACGTTCGAAGCATTGACGTTCGTGATGTTGACGTTGTCAATGAGCGCGGGGCGTGTGCGAATCGCATCGGCGGCAGGCTGGTAATCGCAATCGAACGTGATCAGGCCGCCTTGAGACGCGGACGGGTTGGCGGCTGTTGCGGTGGCCACACCGATGGGCACGGTGCCGTTGATCGGACTGCCCGTCAGCATCTTGCTGCCGTAGCCTCCACCCGTCAGGCTCACGCCATGCGGAAGCGTGACGCCATTCACGTAGAAGTTCTTGACGTAGCCTCCACGGTTCATGTTCGTCTTGATACGGATCGCGATGTTCAGCGAATTCGTTGCCCAGAACTGATTGAGCATGGTCAGATTGCGCGCGTAGATGTTCTGCACGCCGCCACCCATCTCGCTGCCGAGCGTAATGCCGCCGTGACCGCTATTCATCATGCAGTTCTGGATCACATGGTTCTGCGCGGGTCCGTACTCCGTGTCGAGATCCTTGCCTGACTTGATCGCGATGCAGTCGTCGCCGGTGTTGAACGTTACGCTGTCGCACAGCACCGTGTTGCAGGCGTCGGGGTCGAAGCCGTCGTTGTTCGGTCCGATACTGTCGGCTGTCACGCCACGGATCACGACGTTCGTGCAGTCCGTCGGATGATGCTGCCAGAACGGCGTGTTGTTGGTTCGGTAGTTTTCCATCAGCACGTTCGTGCAACCGATGAACTCAACCATACACGGCCGCAGATAGTGGCCGAGACCAAAGATTCGCTGCGCGACCGGCACGCCCGCTTCGGAGAGCGCCGGCAGGTAGTTCTGGTCTTGCTGCCACGGCGTAGCCGGATTGGTCAATAGCGTGTAGAGCGAGGCCGAGATGGTAGGGGCGACCACCATCAGATCGACGTTGTTCGGATTCGTATAGGCCTGGGACGGCGTGGTCGAGCCCGCGCAGCCGTATGCGCCGCTGGAACCCTTGTAGGTCCACCAGCAAGTGCTGGTGTTTCCGCTTCCGGCGAACGGCGTCATCGCCTGACCGTTCAGCACCGAGGTCGGGCCTTCGCCAGTCACCGCAATGTTGTTCGCATTTCGCGCGTACACGGGCGAGCCGAAGTTCAGGCAGTCGTTCGCCTGCCAGCGGCTGTAGTAAAGGTTGCCGTTGGCGCCGCAGTTGACCGGACCGTCCTTCGCATAGTCGGCGGGATTCGGGCTGAAATAGATCGTGCAGTTCGCGCTCAGATGGAAGTTGACGTTGCTCTGCAGCACGATGGGACCCGCGCAATACCACGTGCCCGCCGGCACCACGACCCGGCCGCCACCGGCTGCACTGCAGGCCGCGATTGCCGCGAGGAAAGCGGGACGTGAATCGAACGATCCCGGTGCGTTGGTCGCGCCGGCCCCCGTACTCAGGGGCGATGAACTGCCGGTGTAGGGGTTGGCCTGGGCAATGACCGCGCACGGTTGCGCACCGTACTGTTCGACCTGGAAATCGACGGCCGGGAACGCGCTCTGCGTGATCTTCTGCAGCGCATTAATGATGTTCGTCGCTGAGCCGTTGGGACCCCAGATCGGGTCGGCCGCATCCGTTGACGGCGTGCTTCCCGTCGCTGGCGTGGAACTACTGCTTCCGCCTGCCGCGGCAGCGGAAACTCCGCTGCCGCCGCCGCAAGCCTGCAGGAGTGCGCTGCCGGCGAGCGCGCCTCCGAGGCCAATGAAGCCACGGCGCGAAATGCGCAAGGTGTCGCCCGTTGCGGGCGCATTTTTATCAAGATCGCACGACAGCTTGGACATGGAGTCCCCTCCGGACAAATAGTTGTAGGCGCACGAGAGAATCGTCATCGCGCATGTTGTATGACAAGTACAGAAGAGTAAAGACAAGACGCGGGTCAGTACACATGGTGGAAACCCTTGCTAAATGTTTCCTCGATAGCATTCGCGAGGTGTGAAGAGGGTTCGGGTCGCCTTTGGAAACTCGCGCAGGCGCTTCGACTAGAATAATTTCGACGTGCGGCTCCGGATTCGATGCACCACACCCGTTAATAGGTATCGCCATGACCGACGGAAGGCTCGTATTGCATGCGCGACATCGGGTTGAGGGCGGCGGCCTGCTGGTCGCAACGTGCATTGCGGGCATCATGCAGACCTCACCAGTGGCGGCACAGGCATGGCGCGACCTCGCGCCGCGACCCGCACCGCAGGCGCCGCGAAGCGCGTCGTCACCCTCCTCCCCGGAAGCGCAGGCCGAGTCCGCACGGATCGCTGTCGAGCGGCTTGCCGGGCTCATCTTCGAACCGGCCGGCGCGTCCGCGGCGGCATCGCCGAGGCAGCAAGGTCGTATCGTCGCGCAAGGATTGCCCGTACTCGACGCCGCCTTCCTGCAGAGCTTCGCCACGGACCTCGACAAGCCGCTGACCTTCGGCCGCCTCGCCGAGATACGCCGCGCCGTGGTCGCGCGTTATCGGGCGGCGGGAAAGCCGCTCGTCGACGTCTACGTGCCGGAACAGGACGTGAGCTCGGGTGTCGTGCGTATCGCCATTGCCGAATTCAAACTGGGTCGGGTTCATGCCAGCGGCAACACCTACTTTTCGAGCAGGCTTCTCGAACGTGAAATGCCGCTCGAGCCCGGCGGACCGGTCCTGCAATCGGCGGTCTCGAAGGGACTTGCGGTGCTCAACGCGAATCCATATCGACGGGTCGATGCTGTTTTTGCGCCCGGTGAGGCCGCCGACACGACCGACGTCGTGTTGCAAACCGAAGACCGGCTGCCGCTTCGCGTAAGCGCGGGTTACGACAATGAAGGCGTGCCGGAGCTCGGCCGTGATCGGTTCTTTGCAGGCATAGGCTACGGCAACCTGCTTGGTCTCGATCAGCAGATCGCCTATCAATTCACGGCCAGCAACGATTTGTTCAGCGGCAATCCGAATATCGAAGGCCGCCCGAACCGTGCCCGCTTCACCGCGCACGCGCTGAACTACACGGCGCCGCTGCCTTGGCTCGACAGTATCGAATTGTTCGGCGTCTACGCGCAGAGCACGCCACGGTTGCCCGACACGTATGGGCAAACGGGCATTTCTGCGCAGTTCAGCTTTCGCTACGACTTGCGTCTGCCGACCATCACGGACACGACACAGTTGATCCAGATCGGATACGACTTCAAGCGCAGCAACAACGACCTGGAATTTGGCGGCTCCCAGGTTTTCAACTCGAATACGCACATACATCAGTTCGTGTTGTCTTACGACATCAGCAAACCGACCGAGGCTGGCACGGCGCACGCCGCGGCGGCACTCGTCGCCAGTCCGGGCGGACTGGATGGCAACAATCAGGATTCGGCATTTAACGCCGCGCGGCAAGGCGCGACGGCCCGCTACATCTATATGCAGTTGACTGCGTCTCGTGCCACCGCGCTTGGGGCTGGCTTCACGCTGATCACGAACGGAACGTTCCAGTGGACGCCGAACACGTTATTACCGAGCGAGGAGATGGGGCTCGGCGGGGAGTCCAGTGTGCGAGGCTACGACCCATACGTCACGCTGGGCGATCGCGGCTGGAACATTCAGACCGAGGTGCGCACGCCTGCGATCTCGCTCGGCGCGAGCAACGCAGTCGTGCAACCCTTTGTGTTTTTCGATGCGGGCCGCGTATGGAGCACGATCGACCAGCCAGCCGAAACTAACCCCGGTCTGCTCGCGGGCGTCGGCGCGGGCGTGCGCGTCCAATGGTCGAGATTCGTGGATTTGCGCTGCACCTATGGCGCGCCATTACGCTCGGCGACACCAAATGGTTCGAAGGCGCCGATCGTGCTCTTGTACGTGTCGGTCGGAACGTGAGCCGTCGATGCTCAAAGTCCGGCCGTAGCGCGACTCTTCCGTCATGGGCTCCAATCAACCGCCCCAGATGAAGCAGCAGGGCGCGTCGCGAGCGTCTTCCATGATTCGCTGAGCCTTCGATCAAGACAATCGAATCGCATCCGGTCAATTGCGCCGCCACGCGGGCCGCTCTCCGAGCGGCGTTCCACTTCCAGGCCCACGGCGGCCGGCGAAGTGAACGTTGATCGGGGTCGATGCATGAGCCGCGTTACCGTCACCCGCGATTCTTCTGCTCGATGTGAGGCTGGCGACCCGTCACAAGCAATAGCTCCGACAGAAGCCCAGACACCGCCTCGAGCAGATCGTCGAGCGAGACGATGCCGGTCAGCCCGCCAGCGGCGTCGACGACGGGCAGGCGCCGCACGCCGTTCAAACGCATTCGCGAGGCGGCGAGCCAGAGATCATCCCGCCGAGCCCTGCTCGGGCTCCCAACCGCGCGCGGCGGCGAGACAGGCGCGGACTTCTTCATCGGTCGTCTGGTCGAAATTCACATAGAACCCGCCGATCCCCATCAACCAGTCGGGCTGCAGCACGCTCACGAACGCGTGCGCAATTCCTTCGAATGCCGTGCACGCATCGGATTGCGACACCGGGACCGCCACCACGATCCGAGCGGGATGTCTGCTGCGGAGTGCGTCGAGCGCCGCATGCATCGACGCCCCCGTCGCGATGCCGTCGTCGACCACGATCACCGTCTTGCCCTGTACTGGCACCGGCGGGCATTCCCCACGGTACGCCAGTTCCCTGCGCGCGAGTTCGGCTGTTTCGCGCGCGATCACGTCGGCCAATTCGGCGTCACTGATTTGCAGTTCGCGAAGCACCGACCTTTCCAGATGAAGGGCGCCCCCCGTCGCGATGGCGCCCATCGCCAGTTCCTCGTCTTGCGGCGCCCCAAGCTTTCTGACGACGAGAACGTCGAGCTTCGCGTGCAATGCCCGTGCAACTTCGAACGCGACAGGAACGCCGCCGCGCGGCAGAGCCAGCACCACCAGATCGCCGCGACCCTGATAGTCGCGCAGTGCGTGGGCCAGTTGTCTGCCAGCGTCGGCGCGGTCGCGAAACAGGTTGCCCATCGCTTTTCCTCCCGCAACGTCGGTGCGCGTTGCCAGACCCACTATGCCATCACTCGGCTGCATCAAGGAAAATCACGGTTGTAGCGCGATGGCGCGAAGATCGTCACCGAGCGGAAGAACTGCGACGTCTGGAACGGACGGTCGAGGTCCAGGCACTGCGTCGGGACCATGGCGCGGCACGGCGTGCAGGGCATGCCGGAATGCCCGCGATTTGCCGCGCCCCTGTTCACATAGGCGTGAACGCGACCGGATATTCCAGATGATCCTTTACGCCCTTTACCCCTGGCACCCGCGCGGCGGCGGCGAGGATCGCCTCGCGTTCTTCCTCGGAGCGCACCGCTCCCCAGCAATGAGCGACGCCGTCCGTGACGATCAGGCCGTCGGCGACCATCGCCCAACGATGTCCGTCGAGTTCCTTCGTGATCGCGCTGCGAATCTGATCGTCCGACGGTTGCGCATCGAGCTGCGCGGGTGCGCAACTCGCGAGCGCGCGCACCAGATTGGCCCGGCTGACGATGCCGACGAGCTTGCCCTTGCTCAAGACCGGTAACCGCTTGATGTGCTTGCGCCCAAGCAGTTCGGCGACCGCGCCAAGCGGCGTCGATTCGTCGACGGTGACGGCGGGGGCGCTCATCACGTCACGCACCCGAATCGAACGCTCCTTCAGATACTCGACCGCGAGTTGACGCGTAGGCGCGAGGAACTCCGCGAGCCACGAGCGCCGCTGCGTTTCGGTGCCGGTTTCGACGCGCCGGAGCAGATCGCCCTCGCTGACGATGCCAATCACGCTGCCTGCGTCGTCGACGACGGGCATGCCGCTGATCCGGCTGTCGGCAAGCAGCTTTGCCGCGTCATAGACCGAACTTTCCGCTGCGATTGAAACCACCCGGGTCGTCATGATGTCCGAGGCTTGCATAGTGATCTCCATATCGAGTGCCCTGCGCTGTCGCACATGGGTGCAGGCAGGCGCGAGGCGACGCAATTGACAGGCGCTGAAGGACGCGTCGCCGTGCTCCCTTCGGCGCCAACTTCGAATCCGCTCGCTCGGTGCGCCGCCGCGACGAAGTTCGCGTCGACCAGTCGTTGCAACGCCTCGATTCCGCCGTGCGATGCGCCTATCGCAAAGATCCGGCCACTCGTGATGAGCCCCGGGTTCGAGTACAGCCCAATGATCGATGCGTAGCGGCGGACCATTGTTGATTTGCATCAAGCATCAAGCCCGCCCTCCTCTGTCCAAGCGACAGTGACGGCGCCCATGTCGATGCGCCACCTGGGGAATTCGCACTGCCGACTGCGATGCGGCGGTGAATTACCGGTCACCCGCTCCACGAACGTCGCGTCAAAACGCAACGCTGAACGCTGTCACGAATTCGTCGAGCCGCGCGCGATCGAGCCCGTCGATACCGGCGGCAGCGACCCTGCCGTTTCCTCCGAACTTCCTGCAAAGGACGTCGGCGCCTCGCGGACAATCGAGCGGAGCCCGTACGCTCGCCGTGTATCGGCCATCGGCGCCGGCCGTCAGTACCGCGTGCGCTTGCGCCGGGTCGCGTCGCGCGACGAGATTGGCGAAATCGCCTCGCACGCGCCGCGCCCACGCCGCGTCGGGAAGAATGTGCAGCGTTCCATTGGCGACCCGCCGCGTTACCGCGAGTCCCAAGGCCAGTTCGAGGTCTTCCGTTCGTCGCGCCTGCAGTTCGGGCAGCACGCCGGTCGACGCAATGAACTCGAGCGGATCCGAATAGGGTTGAATGGCGCGATACATCTCGACAGGATCGACGGCAAGATCGACGACGCTGTCCCCGTAGGCGTTGTAGTTGATCGCTTCGCCGAGTTCGCGCAGTTTGCGCTCATCGGACGAGTTCACCGCGCACGCACTGGCGGCCCGATGCGCCGCCCGGTGCAGGTTGTCGCCATAGGCCGCGACCACCGCCCATCGCGTGTACCGGCCTTGAAGATGGCGGTCCACGATCAGCGCAGTGCACCTATCCGGTGACATATCGATATGCGTCGTCAGCAGCGCGTGTGCGGGGATGGGACCGGGGAAATGATGATCGAAATAGTCGATCTTTACACCAAGATCCAGCAACGCGATGAGTGGCTCGCGGTTCGAGTCGAGCGAAATATCCAGCACGGTCACGCTGTCGCCCGGCTGCGCGTTCGCGCGTTGCAGAAGCGTTACCTCGCGCTTGGCTCCCGTGATCAGGATGGTGTCGGCAGGCTCGGCGAGCCGCAACTGATGCAGCGCGCAGATGCCGTCGGCGTCGCCATTGAAAATATCGAATCGCTTCATCCGCTGCTCCACCGGCGCGTTGCTGCCACGATCGCACGCGGCTTGACTGCGGTCAATCGGTGGCCCACGCTGCATTTCGTATGGAAGCGTACAGGCAGTTGCCGACCGACTGGCGATGCCCGGCTACCGCCTCGTTGATTCAGATCAAGCCGGTTACCATACCCGATGGCTTAAATGAGTAGACGATTCCGGCTCGCGCGCAAGGCGGGCGCCGGCCGTCCCACCACGCGGAGGTCAACCGTGCCGAATGAGACGCTCGTGCTTCACCATGACGCCCGGCAATGGCTGCTCGATGGCGTCAATGCGCTCGCCGAGGCCGTCAAGGTCATGCCTGGTTTCGGCGGGCGCAGCGTGATCGTCGAACGCGCGCCCGGCGTGCCGCTCGTTGCGAATTCCGGCCCGGTTGTCGCGGGCTCGGTCGACTTGAGCGGTCGCCACGAAGAAATGGGCGCGCAGCTGCCTGCGAGGTGGAGTCCGGCATGAGTTCGCCACGGAGCCGCAAGCTTTCTTCAGCACGCGCCAATGCAGGCATGCGCGGCATCCAGCATCTCGCCAACCGGCTCCGCGCCGCGCGCCGCAGCGTGCGCGGACTCGACGCGACGCTGCGCAGGCCGGGCACGTACCGTCATCCGGCGGGCAGGATCGTCCGGGTCGAAACGCACATATCCGTCGTGTATCTCGCCGGGCGCTTCGCGTACAAGATCATCAAACCCGTCGCCCCGGGTTTCGCGGACTTTACCGCCACCGCGACCCGCAAGCGCTGCTGCGAAGCCCAGCTCCGTCTGAACCGGTCACTCGCGCAAGGTATTTACGCCGGCGTGCTGCCGATTGCGCGCCACGCCGGCGTGCTGACACTCGGGGACGGCGGCGTGACAGTCGATCACGCGGTCAAGATGCGCCGCTTCGACGAGGCGATGCTCTTTTCGAGTCTCGCGGCGAAGGGAGCACTGACGCCGCGCGACATCGACGGCGCGGCGAAGCGGCTCGCCGACTATCACCTGAGGGCGCCCCGCAACGCGCCGTCGTCGCGCTACGGGAGCGCCACGCTGGTGCGAACGCAGATCGAAACGATCAACGCGGCGCTGCTGGCCAATTGCAGCCATCCCGCGCTGCCCGGCATTGCCGCGTGGTGCGCGCGACAGCTCGACCAACTCGCGCCGCTGATCGAGCGGCGCCGCGCCGAGGGTTTCGTGCGTGGCTGCCATGGCGATCTGCATCTGGACAACGTGGTTCGCTGGCGCGGCGCAATCGCGATGTTCGACTGTATCGACTTCGACGATGCGCTACGCTGGATCGACGTCGCAGCGGACGTCGCGTTTCTCGTGATGGACCTGTGCGCGCGAGCGGAGCCCCGTCTGGCCAATCGACTGTTGAACCGTTGGCTCGAAACGTCGGGCGATTATGCGGCGCTGTCGCTGATGCCTTTGTACGTCGCCTATCGCGCGCTGGTGCGGGCGTGGGTCGCGTGCCTGAAAGCGGGATACGTAGCGGGCCGCAACGTCGCCATCCCGGATCCGGCCCTGCGCTACCTCGAGGTGGCACGGGCGCAAACGCAGAAGCCGGGACCCGTTTTGCTGCTGTGTCATGGCTACTCCGGTTCGGGGAAATCGGTCGCGAGCCGGGCCCTTGCGGACCTGTGCGGCGCGGTGCGAGTGTCGAGCGATGCCGAACGCAAGCGTCTGCGGCCGGCGCCCGACGCGCAAACCTCGCTTGGCGCCGAACACTACACGCCAACTGCACGTCACGCGATCTACGACCACCTTCTTCGACTCGCGCACCGCGTGCTGCAAAGCGGCCACAGCGCGATCGTCGACGCGACCTTTCTCGAGTTCCGTCACCGCGACACGTTTTTCGCGCTCGCCCAACGGCTTGGCGTACCGGCTCGCATTCTCGACTTTCGTGCCGAACCAACGGTGCTCGCGCAACGCGTCGAAGCGCGCCGGCATGGTCCGCGCGATCTATCCGACGCCGACACCGCGACGCTCGCGCGTCAACTCGCGAGCGCCGACGCACTGACGCCGGCGGAACAGGCGTTGACCTTGTCATTCGACACCGCGGTACCGATGGCGGCGTTCGACTCTCCCGCGTTCTGGCGACCCGTGCTTGCACTGATGCAGTCAGCGCCGTTTGCGACCCGCTGATCATGTTCCGACGCGAAGCGGGGTCATTGATCTGCGCGCGTGATCGAGGTCGCGTGCGCGTCGACCACGGCTGGCCGATGCTTCACCAGATCCGTTGATACCGGTGGGCGCTTAGAAGTAGCGCGCGCTCATTGCCGGTGCCTGTTCAACGGGCGGAAACACGTCCCACGAACCCTTGCCGTGCCGGGAAAATACGATCGTCAGCGGTCCGGAAGAAATCGCGCCCTCGAGCCAGACATACCGCGCCCGGGTGATCGCCAGGCGGCCCGTGCGCACCACGTGCGCCGGTGTCGTGCCGGTCGGCGCAAGCCATTTCTCGACCAGTGCGCGCAGCAGGATGATGGTGTCGTTCATTGCCGCCTCCCTGGACTCGCCGACCTTGGCGCCGGACATCGCGGCGTGTCGTCGAATCTATTATCGGCAACGGCTGGCGTTATCTAAATCAGCGACGGCGGAAATGGGGTTAGTCCGTCGTAGCCGGTCGTAGGAATCGGCTGACCCCAGTTGAACGATCGGACGACACGGTCCGTGCTCCACCGCCGAGGCTCAAACGCACGTCACCGAACCGAGCAGCGACACGCAGAGCCAGCACGCGGCGCGCTTCACGACTGCCCCCGTGCCGACGTAGCCGGCGGCACGCAGGCGCCCGTCGCGGCCAGTTCGGCGATTTCGGCGGTGATCTCGTCCTGCCGGACGATCCGATAGTCGCGCGTGAGTTCCTGCAGCCGGTCCTTCACATGACGGCTCGCCGCCAGCATCGCCCCGACGCGCGCCGCGCTTTCCGCCGCGAATGACTGCATCAGGCCTTCGCACAGTTCGAGGTACACGTAGCGCTCGGTGAGGCCCCTCAGCAAGCCGTCGAGCGGCAGGTTCAAAAGCGGCGCCTGCCCGCGCGACGCCACCCGGAAGCGCGTGAAATCGAACGGCACCAGCCGCCGCGTCACGATGCGCTCGTCGAGTCCGGGGCCGGGCGTCGCGTGCACGAGCCACACCTGCGACGACGCCTGATCGCGAAAGCGCGCGAACACCGCGTCCGCGAGCTGACTGGCCACGCGCATCACGTCCTCCGCGTGCGAGGCCATTCCCACGGACCAGCCGTAATGCAATGCGCGTTCCTGGGCGAGCATCACGCCGCGCGTGCCGACGATGAAAATCTCGCCCGGCTCGTCCGCCTTCAGTCGTTCGACACGCGCCAGCAGATGCTCGTTGAAGCCGCCGACGAAACCCTGCTCGGTGCATAGCACGATCAGAATGCGCGCGGTGCCTTCCGGTGGCGCGCATTGCGCCGCATGTGCCGACGATACGGCAGCCAGCACCATCCCGATCGCCTCGCCGACGGTCGCCGCCGTCGAGCGGATGCCCGCGAGCCGCGCCTGCGCCTCGCGCTCGCGCGCGGCGGCGATGCCGCG
This sequence comes from Paraburkholderia sp. CI2, assembly GCF_014201055.1. Lineage (NCBI taxonomy): Bacteria > Pseudomonadati > Pseudomonadota > Betaproteobacteria > Burkholderiales > Burkholderiaceae > Paraburkholderia > Paraburkholderia sp. CI2. The sequence continues at coordinate 61,731 of NZ_JACHDL010000031.1, read as the reverse complement.
CATCGCGCCAATCACCGTTTCGAGTTGCCTCGCCGAAGCGGTGCGGCTTTCGATCTCACTGAGCTTGCCGCTCATCGGGACTCCCTGCTGGTTGCGCCGCGCGCGCACGTTCGTGCATCGCGCGCTCGACGAGCGGCTCCGCAACTCCCTCACGATAGCGGCCCGCCCAGCATGCAAGCTGATCCGGATCAAACCTTGCAAGCGACGCGTATCCTGTAAAGGTTCCCCAAACTATCTCGTCAAGAACGACCCGGTCAAAGTCTGCGCGCTTTCGCGTGGGGTGATGTCGCTTAGCAGCTCAACCCCTATCCACCCCATTACAGGGCGGCATTCGCTTTCTCGACCATCCTCTACCCGCATCCCCGTCAGCGTTCCTTGCGGTTTGCCTGCCACGAGGGCGAAGATTCGGGCTTACCGTGTTCCACGCCAGTTACACGAACAGCTTAGGTCCCGCCTTTCTTCCGGTGACTGTCTGTCCCTGTTGCTCGCAGCACGTGTCGAGCAACCTGTCACATACCTTTTGGTCCAAGCCTGCCAGCATCTTGGGCTTGTCAAATTTAACGAAAGTTGCGGCGGTTCACTTACGTTGACCATCCTGTTCAGCCTAGCGTCCCTGCCGCCCGATGCTGGCAGCAATTGAGCGCACCTCGCGGCACGCTCTTCTCATGCGAAGGACTTCATTGTCCCGAGGGCTCCGAACCCGGCCGTTACCAGCCACGCTCGCCCCGGTAGGCTATCGCTGAGGGAACAGCGAGTCTCACTATCCCTTGCGGGCCGAGACGATAACTGGCGCGACTTCACGTCGCACGCGTGCTTTATATTCTGAATTCTGAAGCTATCCCAGATAGACATAGTGCGTGAGGATAGCCAGCAGGCCTAGTCCTATTCCTACGCTGACGAGCGCGTTACGCCAACGGATGTAGCTCAATGCCACCGCGACTAGCGCGACGACCTGGTCAACGATTGGCGCGGCAGAACTACCCGCGACGACGGAATGCGTGACAAGAATAACCATCACGCACATGGGAAGTTCAAGATTAAGCGTCGTCATCCATGGACTGCGAAGGACGGAGCGATGCATCAACAGGGGAAGCGCTCGCAGCAAGATTGTCAGCGCACTCATCACCCCTACGGCTAGCCAGTTGTCAATTGTTCCCATCACTCCCTCGCGCAACTGTTCCATCAAATGCCGACGGAAGTGCCACCGATCGCGTTAGCAGGATGGCTAAAGCAATCCCCAATGAGACGATCAAGGCGTAGTTCGGCAGCATTACCTTGGCGACGAAGTAAGCGCCGATGCCGACGACAGCCGGCACCCAGCGACGCCGGGCCATATACTGCTCCACCGCCAGAATCGTAAACAATGCCGGTAACGCAAAATCCAAGTTGGGTATCCAGTGCGATACATGCGTGCCAAGCAACACGCCTAGCACTGTGCCACCGACCCAATAGCTGTGGTTAACCAAGCTTACCGCGGTCGAGAGATCACGGCGTGCCTCTTCCGGAATGGTCGTCAGGACAGAATAATTCTCATCAGTAAGCACGGCTACAACGTAGGCACGGCAAACGCGCGCCTTGGGAAAGTAGTCAAGCAGTGGAACCGCATAGAGGATGTGTCTTAGGTTGATCAGCAGTGTGCTCAATGCGACCGTGCCCAAGTCGCTCGCCGAGGTGAGCAACGGAACAGCGGCAAATTGCAGCGCGCCGGCAAAGATGAATATACTCATGGCTATCACGAGCATCGGTGAAAGCCCCGCCTGACAGGCAAGCACACCAAATGCAAAACCGGTGGGAATGTAGCCCATCCCTACCGGCGTCGTTAGCCCAAGGATCACTGTTCGCCTACTGGTCATGATGTCTCATGCCCGTTATATGAAAGTGCATCCGACGTCTTGTAAAGCGAAAATGACTTGATCGCCGGCCGAATCGCATCTTCTTGACCAAACAGGCCGACACACACAATGCGGTTCTCACCCGGCGAAGCAGAGAACGTCGCCGCCTGCTGATCGGCTGCACTTGCGCCAAGCATCGAGTCGATAAAGACGTTATGCACGATTCTCGCTTCTGCAAGTTGCTGCACGAGCTTTTCCAGCTGGCTTGAGCGTTTCGAACGGAGCACGATCACGGGGTATTCGCTGATGTTGCTGGTTACACCAAACCCTGGACTTCGGTAAGGCAAAGGGTTCCATGTCGAAGAAGCATTGGTGGTAACCATGCCTAGCACTGTGTGCGCAACCGCGTTGAGAATGGTTGTGACTGAGAACTCGGCGTTGACGACGAGCACCGTCTTGCTGGAATTATTGAGGTACTTTATTTTTACTCTCCTGAACTAAGGACCGATTCCTCTGTGTGTGCGCACTCGTTCGCATTCGCGACAGAGTAAGTACATCTAATGCTTTGCAGCCACAAAAACTGATGTTCAATCATACTGTACATGCCCCAAAGTTCCCGTTGTGCGAAGCCCGGCTTGTCCCCATCGCTTATCGCCAACTGTCGCAGATACAGACTACGCGTCCAGTCACGTGAATTCTGTCCCGCCATGTGAGCCAGATGATGCCAGTCGTGTGCGGGAAGATCTGCCACCATGCAAGCCGCGCGAACCGGGAGATGTAGGACAAACATTTTTGTTGCCCATAGACACACGCGAAAGACACGAGTAAAGACGCTGTCGGAACCGCTTTTTCCTTGACGGGAAGGGAATGGCTCGCCACAAAAGCGCCCCCAGCACCGGCTTTTGTACTCGTTCCAGTTGTCCACCGCTCCCCCGGCGACATTCCACGCGTGTTCAGTGAGAAACTGCAACAGGGCACTGATGTGGTAGAGAACGAACATTGGAAAAAAAACAGCAATGACGTAGACCTTCCAGCCTGCAATCACGATAAATGCAATATGGCCGATCGCTACACCCAACGCGAGAAGCGTTTCACCGGGCTTGTTGCGTAAAAACACCGACTCCAGGCGTGCACGCGCAAACACAATGTGGAACACCGGACTCGCGACCGTCATCCAAAGGTTCATCCATAGTTCACCTATTTCGCGACCGGGGATGAACCCGAGTTTCGCCAGAAAGGCGGCATCGGAATCACGCTCTGTCGTAAAAATGTCAGCGTTGTGATGTTCGAGATGTTCCTTGCGGTACTCGAAACCATTTTGCACGAATATTAATGATGGTAAAACGCACGCATATAGCTTGTTAAGGCGCGGGCTTGCAAAGAGTCGATTGTGGATCGCGTGATGCAGATGGGTGACCTGCATTTTTCTAAGAAGCCCAACTAAAACAAGCCATGACACGAGAATGAGCGGCAGTGCGACGATGGTCTCTTTTCCTGCAAGCCAGACAAGGGAACTGACAATAGCAACCGTAGAAGCAAAGGTTATAAGAACATCCAGAGCGTTCGGAAGAATAAGACGCGCCTCGTTAACCTCGAGCGGCTTACCCGTTACCCACGTCAGGACAGGTTGTAGGATGCGCGGAAGCACACGCATTGACTCTCTGGCGCCACTTTCAAACATGCTATCCACCCCAGATCGGATATAGGAGGTTATCAGGCTTCAGCCCCATCGCATGCGAAGAGGCTGAATTGGCTCAAGGTTTCTCTGCCCGAAAACGCAGACGCGTGTAATCGATTGTCCAGCGCCCATCTTTGCCGAGCAGACGCGCTGCCAACTGTCGAGTCACCTCAGCGAGTAGCGGTTCGCACTCGTTTTCGTCTAATACAGTGAGGTATGGACTGCCGAATGTTCTAATCCAGTCACTGACCGGATAGTCAATCACTACTGGCCGATCGAATAGCTCAATGTGCGAGACAATGAGTCCCTCGCCTTCCAGCACCTCCCGATACTCGCCTGCCTCCGGTAGATACCATGGGTCGATTTCTTTGGCGTCGAAGCCGCGACGCGTCAGTGCCTCATGAACGGCCTGCCTGATGTAATACGCGTTTCTCGCGCCGGCGAATTCACCAACAAATCGCCCGCCCGGCTTCAGAGCCCTTCCTACCCCTCGAACTACAGCATCGGCGCACCGCATCCAATGCATCGCCGCATTGCTGAAGGCGCCATCGAATTCTTGAAAATAATCGAGTTCTTCCGCATTACCGACGCGAACATCGAGACCACGCGCCTGCGCCGCTGCTACCAGTTCGGGGCTGTAGTCAACACCGCTCATCATAGCGCCCGTCGCGGCAATCTTTTCAGTCAGGTAACCATCGCCACAGCCTATGTCGAGGATACGCTCACCTGGTCTAGGGTCCAGTAATTCAACTGCCCGCGCGGCAAGATCACCAACAAATCGGGCGTTGCTCTCATAGAGCGTGGTACTCCACTTTTGGCGTTGCGATGTACCGCGTTCAAAGACTTTCGTGCTCATTACTGCGCCTCGATACGGGTATGAATGTCGGCCATCGCTTTTGCTGTCTTACCATCGACGAATGTCCGGTTGAGCATTGTATGGTCAGTGTGCGTCGGACCCGAGTCTGAATCTGGGTGGTATATGACAATACGCATGTTTTCTTCTCCACTTTGGAAGCTATGCGCAACGCCAGGCGGAATCACGAAAGCCGTGCCAGCGCGAAACTCCAGCAGTCCCTGATGTGTGTCGCAATGACCGTCACCGGAAAGAATCAGCCCGACCCGTATGGTCGGATGAGTGTGCAACGTTTGCGAAGTCTGAAGTGGCAAATGCAGAAAATTCAGGCAAGGTTCGCCGCGAGTAGGTGGTGAAATTAGTAAGCTACTCGTACAGCCATCGATATAGCGCAGTCGACCGACGTCCTCGATCGGTCCGCCCATCAGAGTTACGCCCTTGTAACCGAGGCTCGTGGTAACTAAGGCTTTGGCGTTGCCTCTCAACGACAATGCGCCAGGAAAGCAACCAAATTGCCCGCTCCGTAACCGATAGACGCTTCCGTCGTGTGAGACATCCACTTCACCGGATTGCACAACGATGAAATGTGTGGAATCTGCATCGAGCCCCTGCGTATCTCCCGGCGAAATAAGAACTTTGGTTGGGCAATCCGTCTGGCGATAGTCGAGCGCGACAGCCTCATTCATCGAAAACACCGACATCTTTTCGTTACACGGCGTATGCATATCAACAGCCATAATTGTTTCTCCACTCTTCGATTCATCAGTTTTAGAAGTCCGTTACTTCACCTTAATTTATTTTCAAGATACACCTATCAATCAGATAGGTTGTAAAGAGATACCCGTGTGGGTAAACATGCGCGGATTTCTTACGGTTCTACGTTGAATCTGGCCGAAATTTGACAAATTTTGAAGTTCACGGCATGTCCAGCGGACCTCTGGTCTGGCGCAAGCTGTATCTTTGTCATTGATCGGCGTAAAATTCGTCACCAGAAACTGCTGCGCGGCTGGCTTGACATCCGGGCGTTCGATGCGAGTGAGGCTACGTCGCTTGCTGAACTGGCGTCGGCGGAAGCCCGGACAAAGATCGAACTGCCCGATATCATCAACGTGCTGATCGAGGAACTGGTCCGGCGCCGGTACGAGCTGCCGCCACTGGCAACGCTGCAGCGCATCGCCACGCAGGCGCGCAACGATCACAACGAGGCGATCTATGGGGCCATCACCGGCGCCCTCGACTCAGCACTCGTCGAACGCATCGACGCGCTTCTCGTCGTCAAGGCCGGCAAGTCCGGTTGGGACGATCTGAAACAGGAGCCGAAGCGACCCGCCGCGCGGGCGATCGCCAGCTTCCTCAAACATATCAACGGGATCAGGACACTGGCGGAAAGCTTGCCGGCGCCACCCTCGATCCTGTCTGTTAGCAAACGAGCCCAACTGGTCACCGAAGCGCGGGCCCTAGACGTCGCGGAACTGCGTTCGCTCAAGACCGCGAAGCGTCATGCGCTTGCGGTACTGTTCACCCAGGCGCAGTTGCAGAAGGCGCTTGATGACGTCGCCGAGATCTTCATCAAGGTGGTGCGCAAGCTGGAGTCCTACGCAAAGGTCCGACTGCAAAAATACCAGCTTGAACACGCCGGTATGCTGGAGGGGCTGGTCGGGCAGTTCCGGGACGTCCTGCAGATTCTCCAGGATGGGGGCGTACCGGAGCCTAAGCGGTTACCGAAAATCCGCGAGTCGCTCGGCGACCCGGCCGAAGCGCTCGCGCAATGCAACGAGCACATCGCTTATGCCGGGCAGTTCGATCTGCCTTTCATGCTCGTGCCGTACCGCACCCAGCGCTCGCTGCTGTTCCAGTGCCTGGACGTGCTGCCGCTGCAATCGAGCTCGCAGGACCGCGCGGTGCTGGTCGCGCTCGCGTGGCTGCAAGGTTTCCGCAACGCGCACCGCGAATACCTGCTGCTGACCGACAACGACCTCGCGAATCTGCCGCTGAACTGGCTTCCGGAAAATGGGAGCGTGCGGTGCTCCCACACGGCCGGGACAGCCGGATGCTGCACCGCCGGTTCTTCGAGCTGGGCGTATTCGGCCAGATCATGCGGGAATTCCGGCGACCTCTACGTGGAGGGCAGCGACCCAGGTCGCCGCCATGCGAAGGCGAAACACGGCCGAAGTGACATCTCACACAAACACGGCCCGACTGCCCGCCACGGATAGCGGATAATGGATCGCGAACGAGACGCCGATCGCGAGACGGTTGGAGCCAGCGGTCACGAAATGCCGTTCGGATTGATCGGCGTGCGCGAACACGCGCCGATGCTCGGCGACTCCATGCGGATCGATACAGCGCAAAGCGCCGATTTCGCGATTGCGGTCAGGTTTCCCTGGCAATGGATGCAACCGGGAGAGATCACCCCATGATCAAGGTGTTGCTGGCCGACGACCACACGCTCGTGCGCGACGGACTGCGCCATATCCTGCAGCAGGCGAGCGGCTTCGAAGTGGCCGGCGAAGCTTGCGACAGCGCGACGACGATCGGGCTGATTCGCGCGACGCAGGCCCACGTGCTCGTGCTCGACCTGTCGATGCCGGGGCGCAATGGCATTGAACTGATCAAGCAGATCAAGGAGGAAAAACCCGGCCTGCGGATTCTGGTGCTAACGATGCACGCCGAGCAGCAATACGCGGTGCGAGCGTTCAAGGCGGGCGCGTCCGGCTATCTGACCAAGGAAAGCGCGAGCGCGGAACTGGTCGGCGCGGTGACGAAGGTCGCGTCAGGGGGCGTTTATGTAAGCCTCGCGATGGCCGAACGCTTTGCCCAGAACCTGAACGAGCCTGCCGACGCGCTGCCGCACCAGCGGCTGTCCGATCGCGAATTCGACGTGTTCCGGCGCCTGGTCGAAGGCGAGAGCATCACCGAGATCGCCAACGAACTATGCGTCAGCGTGAAGACGATCAGCACGCACAAGACGCGCATCCTCGAAAAAATGCAGATGCCGAACGAGAACGGGCTGGTTCGCTATGCGATCCGCCATAAGCTGTTCGACGACGAACACGACCTGTAGCGCTTCTCCGCTGCGAGACCCGCGCAAAGCGTACGCGAGACATCTGAAACGTCGACCTGCCACAAACCTGCCACGGTACCCGGCGACACGATGACGACACGAACCGCGTGCTCGCGGGAACGATCCGAAAGGAGACTTCGAGATGAACGATGCCGCCCAACATGACGCGTGGGAAATCGGCGAACCGCACTTCCACGCCTCCACGCCACTGGAACACCAGCTGCGCTTTGCGCTGCATTATGCGGTGCTCGCGCCGTCGAATCACAACACGCAACCGTGGCGGTTCATCGTCGACGGCGAGACCGTACAGATCTGCGCCGACCGCATGCGCGCGCTTCCCGTGGTCGATCCTTTCGATCGCGAACTTCTGATGAGCTGCGGCGCGGCGTTGCTCAATCTTCGCGTGGCGCTGTGCCGTCTCGGTCTCGCTTATGCGATCACCCTGTTTCCATCGGAAGCCGACCCCGACATCGTGGCGCTCGTGCGCGTGTCGCGCGACGGGCCTCGCGATCCCCACCTGCGCGAACTCTTCGACGCGCTGACGGCGCGCGTGACGACGCGTGCGCCGTTCGTCGACGAAGCCGTTCCGGCGGCACTGCAACGCAAGCTCAGCGACGCCTGCGACGACGAGGGTGCGATTGCCTGTTGCGTGGAGCAAACGACCGCGCGCGAGGCGCTTGCGCAACTGATCGCCGACGCCGATCACGCGCAGTTCGCGGACCCACGCTTCCGGCGCGAGCTCGCCAGCTGGATCCACCCGCGCCGGCGCGACGATGGCATGCCGGCTTACGGTACCGCCGTCGGAGCATTGCTCGACTTCGCGGCGCCGCTCGTCAGCCTGGCCGTCCGCGTATTCGATGTGGGCGCGGGACAGCCCGCTACGCATCAGCACCTCGTGCAAGGCTCGCCGCTGATGGTCGGCATCGCCACGATGCGCGACGACCCCGAGGCATGGCTCGCGGCGGGACAGGCGCTCGAGCGGATGCTGCTGGTCGCGGCATCCGCGGGACTGACCGCTTCCTACGGCGGATTCAACCGGTCGATGCAATAGTTCGATGGAATCGTTCAGCCGGTGTTTCGTAATCCAGGGTCTTTCGTGGTCGCTCGTTCAGCCTTCGTGCCACGGCGTTGAGTTTGGCCTGTGAGTAGACCGACAGGTCGATGCCTTTCGGAAAGTACTGTCTTAACAGGCCGTTGGTATTTTCATTCGAGCCGCGTTGCCAAGGGTGTTTCGGATCGCAGAAATACACGGAAATGTCGGTTCGCGGGCTACACCGTTACCACGATCTTTCCGAACTGCCCGTTGGTTTCGAGGTAGCGGTGCGCGTCGACGATCTCGTCTAACCCAAAGGTGCGATCGATGACCGGCTTCAGCGAACCGCTTTCGAGCCCCTTGAGCACGAACTCCACCGCAGCCTTTCGGCGCGTTGGGTCGCCACTCGTCAGCCAGATGTTGTGCGCCTTCACGGAATTCATTTTGGCGATCATCGGCAGCACGGGCAGCGTCGTGGCACGTTCGTCTAGCGCGCCGTACAGATACGCGATCCCCTGGAAGGACAGCGCCGAGACCAGTTTCGCGAAGTTCGGGCCGCCGACCGGATCGAAAGCGACGCGAGCCCCCTTTCCATCCGTGATCCGCATGATCGCTTCGACAAGGTCCGACTCGTCCGTCACGACCACGTGTGCGGCACCCGCGTCGAGCAACTGCTGCCGCTTGCCAGCATGGCGCGTGACCGCGATCGACGTCGCCCCCGCGTAATTCGCTAGCTGGATCGCTGCCAGTCCAACGCTGCTCGAAGCGGCCGGTATGACGACATAGTCGCCGGCGCCCACCTTCGCATCTTCGATCAGCGCGCCATATGCGGTGACGAACATCATCCACACCGACGCGGCCTCGGCGAAGGAAAGAGATTTCGGGTGCCTGACGACTGCATGGTCCGGCACGATGACGACTTCGCCGTAGGTGAAGTACTGATTCATCGAGAACGACGGGATCACATTGACCTCGTCTCCGGGCGCGAAACCGCCGACGCCCTCGCCCACCACGTCGACAATGCCGGCCGCCTCGTACCCGAGCCCGGCCGGAAAGCGGACGGGCTCGATGTACTGGTCGGTGCGCCACATCGATTCCGCGCGATTGAGACCGATCGCTTTCACGTTGATGCGAACTTCACCGCGGCCGGGGCCGCGGACCGATTCGTCGACGAATCGAAGCACTTCCGGCCCACCGGCCTCGGCAAACCTGACAGTCCGCGACATCACTACCTCCTGGATGGATTGATGGTAGAGCACTGCGAAAATTACCACGCCGTTCCCGCGAGGGAATTCGACTGATAAGCGGGGAAATCCGAACAGTGCTTTTCGTCGTCGCCCCAGAACGCCGCCTCGCACAAAGAGGGTCGATCGAAAACTACGCGGTGGACGGATTTTCGCTGGTCATTCGCCTGATGATCGCAAGCAGTTCTTCGATATCGACGGGTTTGACGAGATGACTATCACACCCCGCTCCCGCTGAGCGAGCCACGTCCTCGGGCTGTCCGTAGCCCGACACGGCGACGATTTCAAGGCGCTTGCCGGCCGCCTGACGATCCCTCAGCCGACGCGCAACCTCATAGCCACTGATTCCCGGCAGACCAAGATCAAGGAAAACGATCTGCGGCTCGAAGGCAGCGGCGATCTGAAGCGCTTCTTCCCCGCTGTGTGCGGTGCGCACATCGTGCGCGTCGAGAATCATTGCGAGCGACAGCGCCGCATCGCTGTTATCGTCGACGATCAGAACACGCAACGGATCGGACGGCGGTCGACCTGCTTCGGCACCGTCCTTCGCCTGCTGGTTGCTGCCCTGGCAAACGGGTAGACGTATTTCGAACTCACTGCCTCTGTTCTTGCCTTCGCTCCTGGCGACAATGGTCCCGCCGTGCATCTCGGTCAGCGTCTTGCACACCGAGAGCCCGATCCCAAGACCGCCCCTGGACGGCTCGCCGTGGCAGGAACCCTGTACGAACAGATCGAACACGTGAGGCAGTGCGTCGCCCGAAATACCCGTGCCCGTGTCCGACACGGTAACGGATACCTCCTGACCGACGAGCGTCGCGCATACGACGATCCGGCCACCCTCGTCGGTGTATTTGATCGCGTTATCCAGCAGATTGGAAAATGTCTGGGTGATCCGCGCCGGGTCACCGTGGACGTACACTGGGTGCGCGAGCGGCAGACGCACGATGTCGTGATGCCGCTGCAACGCAGCCGGCATCGTGATCTCGAGAGCGTGGTCGAGTGCCAGCCTGATATCGAAGACCTCGCGCTTCAACTCGATCTTGCCGGTGGTGATCCTCGATACATCGAGCAGGTCGTCGATCAGATGCGACAGGTGGCCGGTCTGGCGTTCGATCACCTTGCGCAGCCACTCACGTTTGGCGGGATCGGCTCCCGCGCCGTGGCCCAGCAGATGCGCGGCGTTGCGCACGGGCGCCAACGGGTTGCGCAGCTCGTGCGCGAGCGTGGCCAGAAAGATGTCCTTGCGGCGATCGGCGTCCTGCAACTTCGCCTCTGCGTCGGTCCGCTCCGTCACGTCGCACAAGCTGCCAATGAACGTGTAATCGTCCTGCTGAACGGGCGGACGCAGATACCCGAACATTTCTACGGTCCTGAGCGCGCGGTCGGTTACGCGGTGCAGCCGGAACGCGACATGCACCGGCTCGCCGGAGACCAGCCGGGACTGAAAATGGCATTTCAGCAGTTCGACATCGTCGGGATGAACGACCGACGTCATGAACTCGGTTTCCGTCAACGGCCCCCTCTCCTCGGGCTGCCCGGTGATTTCGTACATCTGGCGGTTTTCCCACACGCCTTGTCGCGAGGCGCCACACCACTCGAAGATGCCGATGCCGGCCGCGCTCGTCGCGACACGCAGCCGCTCCTCCGTGAGCTTCAGCGCAGTCAGCGCCGTGTGCAGGCTGTCCTGCGCCGCCGCCACCTCGGCGGCCTGACGTTGCATTTGCGCCTCGATGGCGTTTTCGATCATCGCGCGAAACGTGCGCTCGACGATGTCGTGTGCCCGTATGTGAACGTCGATGGAAGCCGCAACCGGACCGAAATACGCGCGGATCTCGTCTTTCAGAAAGCGCTGCATCAGATCGATGTTGCGAAACAGATCCGTGACCCGCCAGCCCTCTGGCCAGAACCTGCCGGGATGCGCGACAGCCACATGCGCGGATAGTGACGCGTCGCGCTCGGCGACCAGCAGGGCAGCGCATACTTCGGCCAGCATATAGGCGAAACAGCCCATGAGTCCCTGCCCGCTGTCCGCATCGGTGTGCGCTCCCTGCTCCGAGGTCTCGGCGATCCAGCGATGCATCAGTTGCTCACGGGTACGCCCCAGCCTGCGCGCCAGCCCGTTTAGCGTGATCGCGCCTCGGGAATCCAGATCGAGATCCCGATTCATCCAGGTACCCCCGGACGCAAGCTGTGAGCCCGCGATGCCGTCCCGGCACACCGGCTTGTGTCAGTCAACCTCTTTGTCATGGATCGTTTTAGTACGTTACGCAGCGCGCGACTATAAATAGTATCGCAGTATCCGGGGCGAGCCGCCATGGCATGCGGGACAGGACGAACCATTGAAAGCTCGACGTTTCCGACGCAAGTATCCTCGCGTGCGCGTAAGATTGCCGGGAAGGCGATGAAGACGCGAAGGAGCGATGGCGATGGAGGAACCCCGGAACTCGACGCGACAGAACGGCCCCAAGGTCGCGTTTGCCCTGCAAGGCGGCGGTTCGCACGGCGCCTTCACGTGGGGTGTGCTCGACCGTCTGCTGGAGGCTTCGTCGCAGGCAACCCCGCTCGATATCGCGGCAATCAGCGGCGCAAGCGCGGGCGGAATCAATGCGACGCTGTGCGCGGCGGGTCTCGCAACCAGCGGCGCACCGAAAGCACGCGAGATGCTGCGCGCCTTCTGGGAAGCGGTATCGCGCGCCGGCGCGCTGGCGGGCAACGCGCTCCTCGGCTTTTCCGAACCCGGCCCATTCGGCGGCTGGAATATCGACTGGAATCCCGCCGCCATCATGCTGGAGGCCGTGGGACTCGTCGCTTCGCCTTACGGCAATCCGTTTTACCGCGATCCGCTCGGGCCGTTGATTCGTTCCGCCCTCCCCGAACAGGATCTCGCCGCGCTCAATACCACGCGCGATGGCCCGCAACTGTTCATTTGCGCAACCGACGTACGAACCAACCAACGCGCAATTTTCACCCGCCCCGAGATTTCCATTGACATATTGCGCGCTTCCGCATGCCTGCCGAGCGAGTTTCGCACCATCAGCGTGGGCGGCATACCGTACTGGGATGGCGGCTATCTGGGCAACCCGCCTTTGGCGCCGTTGATCGCCCATGCCCAGGACCTGATTCTCGTTCTCGCGAATCCGTTCGTGCGCCACGACATGCCGCCTAAAGACGCGCGCGGCATTCTCGACCGGCTCAATGAAATCGGTTTCAACGCGTCCGTCGTACTGGAGATCAACGCGATCGAAGCGGTCAACCGTGTGCTCGACTCGGTCGGCGAGGAAGCGGCGCGCAAAAGCCGCTTCAAGCCCGTCAGGTTTCACCTGATTCGCGACGACGATTTTCTCGCGAAGTTCGGTTTTGTTTCCAAGAGCAGCACGTCCTGGTCATTGCTCAAAACGCTCTTCGAGCGTGGCCGCGAAGTGGCGAACGTATGGCTCGAGAACGACTACGCGAAACTCGGGCAAGCGTCTTCGCTCGACGTCAAGGGTTCGTTGCTCGATCCGACGCTCAAGCACAGCGGCAACGCGAGCGCGCGACGAAACTGAAAAGGACGATTTCCATGCCGCGCACCGCATCGAGAGCGCTAGCGACGGCTTCGACGTCGGTCTGGAACCGATCCGCCATCGCGCGCACGTTAGCCGGACCGATCGCGTGTCCAGCCGCGGCTCCAGGCTTGCGGCAGTAGTCTCAATCGCCTGCCCGCGAGATGACCCTCGCGATGGCCTCCGCAGCCGTCGCAACGTTGTTGTCATTGAGCGCGGCGACGCACATGCGCCCGGACCGGATCAAGTAGACGCCGTGCCGTTCGCGCAGCGTGTCGACCTGGTCTGCCGACAACCCGGTGTACGTGAACATACCGCGCTGCTCGAGGTAGCGCGCGAGCATCGTGTCCGGCACCTTGCCGCGCAGGCGTTCATGGATCTCCGCACGCATACGCACGATGCGCCGGCACATCGATGCAAGCTCTCGTTGCCATGATTGCCGCATTGCCGGTGTTGTCAGCACGCGCGCTACGATCTTTGCGCCGTGCGTCGGCGGATTGCTGTAGTTCGCGCGCACAGCGCTCGTCAATTGACCCAATACGCGCCCGGCAACATCCGGCGACTCGCAAATCACCGACAGTCCGCCGCACCGCTCGCCATACAGCGAGAAGTTCTTCGAGAATGAATTGGCCACCAACGCCGGCACGTTCTGGCGCACGAGTTCACGAATCGCAAATGCGTCCGCGTCGATGCCCGCGCCGAAGCCCTGGTACGCCATGTCGATGAATGGCAGCAGGTTCCGCTTCCTGATGACCTCGATCAGTTGCACCCATTGCGCGTCGTTCAGATCGACGCCCGTCGGGTTGTGACAGCACGCATGCAACAGGACGACGCTGCGCGCCGGCAGCGCGTCGATGGCCGATAGCATCTCTTCGAACTTGAGCCCGCCGCTCGATTCGTCGTAGTACGGGTACGTGTCGACTTCGAATCCCGCGCGCTCGAAGATGAAACGGTGGTTTTCCCACGTCGGATCGCTGACCCATACCCGTGAGCCCGCAAAATAGCGCTTGATGAAATCCGCACCGACCTTGAGCGCGCCCGAGCCGCCCAAGGTCTGCACAGTCGCGATGCGCCCCTCGGTACGTGCCGGCGAGTCGTCGCCGAACAGCAACGATTGCACGGCATCGCGGTAGTGGGCGAAGCCCGCCATCGGCAGGTACGGCTTTGGACCGAGCTCGGCGAGCAGGTGTCCTTCGGCCTCGCGTACGGCTTGCATCACCGGTAAGCGGCCTTGATCGTCGTAATAGATGCCGATGCTCAGATTGACCTTATGGTCGCGCGAATCCTTCGCGAAGTTCTCGTTCAAGGTGAGGATCGGGTCGCCCGCATAGGCATCGATGTGTTCAAACATGCTGGTTCCCTGGATTAGGCCAAAAGATTGCAAAAGCGCGGTGCCTAGCGCATCGGCACGCCAACCGGTACCGAGGCGCCCGCGCGTCGATTGCGCAAGCGATAGCCGACGCCCAGCGCAACGAGCCAAACGGGGATCAGGTAGACCGACATGCGCAGATCCGGTATCAGCCACATCACCACCAGGATGCCGCCAAGGAACACCAGACACAGATAGTTGGTAAGCGGATAGCCCAGGCTGCGGAATACGGTCGTCTCACCGGCTCGCGCTTTCGCGCTGCGAAAGCGCAAATGAATGATGCTGATCATTGCCCAGTTGATGATGAGCGCCGAGACGACGAGCCCCATCAGCAATTGAAATGCCTTGCCGGGCATCAGGTAGTTGATCACCACGCAGGTGGCCGTCGCCACGGCGGAAACACCCAGCGCGACGAGCGGAATCCCGCGGGCGTTCACCTTCAGCAGAGCGCGCGGCGCATTGCCCTGGCCTGCGAGGCCGTAAAGCATGCGGCTGTTGCAGTAGACGCCGCTGTTGTAGACCGACAGCGCGGCGGTGAGCACCACCGCATTGAGCACGTTGGCGACGAAGTTACTATTCATCGCGTGAAAGATCAGCACGAACGGACTACCGCCCGTAACGACTTTTTCCCACGGATACAGCGACAGCAGCACGCCGAGTGCGCCGACGTAGAAAATCAGGATCCGGTAGATCACCTGGTTGGTCGCGCGCGGGATGGTGTGCGAAGGATCTTCCGCCTCGGCGGCCGTAATGCCGACGAGTTCCAGTCCACCGAACGAGAACATGATGACAGCCATCGCCATCACGAGGCCCGACACGCCGTTCGGAAAGAAGCCGCCGTGGCGCCAGAGATTGGCCACGCCCGCGTCAGGGCCTGCGTGGCCAGAAATCAACAGGTAGCCGCCGAAGCCGATCATGCCGACGATCGCCGCGACCTTGACGATCGAGAACCAGAACTCGAGCTCGCCGTACGACTTCACGCTGGTGAGGTTGATCGCGTTGATGACGCAAAAGCAGGCGAGCGCGGAGACCCACGTGGGCAGACCGGGCCACCAGTACTGCATGTAGATGCCAACGGCCGACAGTTCTGCCATTGACACGAGAACGTACAGCACCCAGTAGTTCCAGCCGGACACGAAGCCGGAGAATTGGCCGCAGTATTTGCCTGCGAAGTAGCTGAAGGATCCCGCCACCGGCTCGTCGACGACCATTTCGCCGAGTTGCCGCATGATGAAGAAGGCGACGATGCCCGCGATCGCGTACCCGAGCAACACGGACGGTCCTGCCGTCTTGATGGTCTGCGCGATGCCGAGAAAGAGGCCGGTGCCGATTGCGCCTCCTAGCGCGATCAACTGAATGTGACGATTCTTCAGGCCGCGCTGTAGCGTGCCCTGTTGCTGGTGTGCCACGATGTTGTCTCCTGTGTCCTGCGGTTGGTTCTGGACGCCACGCCTCGCTTTTCGCCTGCTCTGGTCGAGAGCTATCAACGGGGTTGTACCGCGCGTCAAACCTTCAGCGTGCCCCGCTCGATCTGATCGCGTTCGAGCGACTCGAACAGCGCCTTGAAATTGCCTTCGCCGAAACCTTCATCACCCTTGCGCTGGATGAATTCGAAAAAGACAGGGCCAAGCAGCGGCTTGGAAAAAATCTGCAGCAGCAGGCGCGGCGACCCGTCTGCCGTCGTTCCGTCGAGGAGGATGCCGCGCGATTGCAATTCGCCCACCGCTTGACCGTGGCCCGGCAAGCGCGTCTCGAGCGCATCGTAGTAGTAGCTGTTGGGTCCCGTCATCAGCGGCACGCCTGCCATCTGCAGATTGTCGATAACCGTTATCAGATCGTCGGTCAGGAACGCGATGTGTTGAATGCCCTCGCCATTGAAGGCCATCAGGAATTCCTCGATCTGCCCGCTCCCCTTGCCAGATTCCTCGTTCAATGGAATGCGGATCTTGCCGTCCGGCGCCGTCATCGCCTTCGACGTGAGACCCGTGTATTCGCCCTCGATGTCGAAGTAGCGTAGCTCACGGAAGTTGAACAGAGTCTCGTAGAAGTTGGCCCAATACGTCATGCGGCCGCGATAGACGTTGTGCGTGAGGTGGTCGACGAGGCGCAAGCCATGACCGGCCGGCCGCCGCTCGACACCTTCGATGAACTCGAAATCGATGTCGTAGATCGACTTGCCGTCCTCGAAGCGGTCGATCAGATAAAGCGGTGCGCCGCCAATGCCTTTGATTGCCGGCAATCTCAGCTCCATTGGACCGGTTGCGATTTCGATCGGCTGAGCCCCTAGCGACAGCGCGCGGGCGTAGGCCTTGTGCGAATCCTTCACGCGAAATGCCATGCCGCACGCACTCGGGCCATGCTCTGCGGCAAAGTAAGCGGCCGCACTGTTGCGCTCGCGATTGACGATGAAGTTGATTTCGCCCTGGCGGTAAAGCAGCACGTCCTTCGAACGGTGGCGAGCCACCAGTGTGAAGCCCATCTGCTCGAACAGCGGTTCAAGGACATTGGGTACGGGCGAGGCAAATTCAACGAATTCGAAGCCCATCAGTTGCATTGGATTGTCAAACAGGTCGGCCATGATCTCTCAGGTTCAGCAGAGGGTGAATGATTTGCGGCGGGCAACCGGCACCGAGTGGCGCTGGGTGTCGGAATAATGAAAGAAAATTTCTCCAATCGCCACGCAGGCAGCGTCCTCGGACCACTCTCTCAACGCATTAGCCGGCGGCCTCGCAGCGACATCTGGATTCAGTGTAAGTTTTTATCGACGCAATTGGATTTCCTTGCAGACGCAGACAAACCCTGCTTTGTGCATTAATATTTCATTTCACTGGTGAACGAGGAAATAAAAGTGCATACAATCGACATCGACCGTATCGACGTGCGTTTACTGGAGATTCTTCAGTCCCAGGGGCGCATCTCCAATCTCGAACTTGCGGAGGCGATCAAACTGTCGCCCGCGCAAACGCTGAGGCGGCATCGCCGGCTCGAGGAAATGGGTGTGATCAAACGCTACGAGACGCGGCTCGACGCGCAGTTGCTGGGCTTTGGCGTAGTGGCCTTCATCCAGGTGACGATGGAGCGAGGCCATGTCCGCGACCTGTCGAAGTTCAAGCGAATGATCTCGGAACTCACCCAGGTTCAGGAATGCTTCGTCGTAACGGGTGATATCGATTACATGCTCAAGGTCGTGGCGCAAGACCTGAAAGCGCTGTCGGAGTTTCTGCTGGATACGCTGATGCGCATTCCGGGCGTGAGCGGAGTCAAGTCCAGCGTTTGCCTCGATGAAATCAAATGTACGGGCGCTGTCCCGTTGGCGGCCTAGCCCGCTGAGCGCGAGCGTCGCCCGTCACATTCCGGTGCTGCCCACTCTTATTGAATCGACTCGGAAACGGTACTGACGATCAACGAAAACAAACGGTCCATTTCACCTTCGATCTCGCTGCCGCCGAACGGATCGCGATTGGCGCCGAACGCCTCGTGTTGATGTTCGCGAACAATGGTCTGCACCGCCCGCCGCGCGACTGGGTATTGCATGTGATTGCTCCTGAAGGTCACAGCTCCCAGGCGATGCAGAGCGAGGCACTAGTTCACCCTCCCGACCGACCGCAATACCGAGCGTCCTTGCGCAGTCAGACGCCCTCGCGCGTATCCAGATGCGAGCTTTTCCAGAAATACAAGTTGGCGCTCGCACAACGCGTCGAGATCGCCGGGATCGATATTTTCTGGACGGGGGTTTGTCTCGAGAAGCATGAGCGTTGCGATCTCATGTGGGCTAAGCATCGTCGTCTCCCTGGCTCTGATGTTCCATGCATCATGGTCCTTCCTCGAAGGATAGATGCTCATCAAAACGTGTCGACGCGCATTTTGTCGCATACCTCGATGCCCGATTCCGGCTTCCCGGGGGGCAGGTCGAAGCCTCAGCATGCCGCCACGCTTCGTGTAGGACATTCCGCCCCGAGATAGCCCAACCGCCCCGCAACACGGTCGATAGCCACGAGATGACTGAGTGCCTGACAGAACGTCTCGTCGAGACTCCGCTCCGCATCCAGCGCGACCACGCCGTTGACCTCGAACACGGCGCGGTAGGCCGCCACCTGACGCGTCAGAAAGCTCATCGGCGGCGGCTGGTCGTTCTCGTCGTTCCTTGCCCGCACGCGACGGTGTGAAGTCGCGCCGGAAACGTTCAGACCAAAGGCGACGTCGGGACGCAGCAAATGACCAGCGATACTGCGGAGCACAGGCGCAGTCTCAGCGGGATCGGAACGCGTGCCGATTTCAGCCTGAGAGGTGAACACGTAGCGGTCGCAGAAAACGACGTCGCCACGTTCCAGTGCCGGTATGACCGTGTCGGTCAGATGCTGGACGAGGTCTCCCATGATGGACAGCAGAATGCCCAGCATGTCGACGCGCCGTCGGTTTACGTCGAGTCCGGAACCGGCGCTCGATGTATGCCAGTGGCTGTCCACCATATCCCGGAACACCGCGTCTTTGCGAATCCGACGGGTCGGCGTAAACGTCGTCACGCAGTTGAGCCCCGCACGCGTGCACGCGCTTTCGAGCCTTTCCATCAGTGACGACTTCCCCGCCCCATCCACACCGCACAACGTGACCAGAACCCCCGGATAAGCATGCGGTTTGAGCTCGAGCGTTTCGAAGACACCATTCGACATGAAATCACCTCAGACCATAACTTCCCGAGACTCCCCGAGCATCTCGTCACAGGCCTCGATCGGCGCGAGGACCGCGGTGAAGTGCTTGAGCATCGACGGTGCCGAGACGATGCGCATTCCCCGGATCGCATCGCGTCGTTGGTAGACCCGGATCAACGCGGCGGCAGCCGCCGCGAGGTGGCTATCGGTGTAGACGCGGCGAGGAATGGCCAGCCTCAGCAGCTCCAGCCTCGGGGCGCTGACAGTGCCCGTCGACGGATCTTCTTTCAGGAACGCCAACGAGCCCAGACCGACGGCGCGCACGCCGCCCTCCAGATAAAGCTCGGCAGCCAGCGCCTCGGCCGGGAACTGCGAGCGCGGCAGGTGCGGCAGGAAGGCGGCCGCATCGACGTACACCGCGTGTCCACCGGTCGGTCTCAGTATCGGAACGCCGCCGGCAAGCAGTGTGTCCCCTAGCCGTTCGACCTGACCTACGCGGTGTTGCAGGTATCCGTCGTCGACCATCTCGCGCAGACCGATCGCGAGCGCCTCGAGATCGCGGCCCGCCATCCCTCCGTAGGTGACGAAACCTTCGTACAGCACGAGCAGCGGCACGACCTGCTCATAGAGCGCGCGCGACCGTGTCGCGAGCAAGCCGCCGATGTTGACCAGCGCATCCTTCTTGCAGCTGAACGTGCAGCCCTCGGCATAGGAAAACTGCTCCTTCAGAATTTCCGCCACGGACCGGTTCGCATAGCCGCTCTCGCGCTGCTGGATGAAGTAAGCATTCTCCGCGCAGCGCGCCGCATCGAAGTAGACCGGAATCGCAAACTCATCGGCCAACGCCCTCACCGCGCGCAGGTTCGCCATCGATACCGGCTGACCGCCGCCCGCGTTGTTCGTCAGCGAGACCATGATCAGCGGAATATTGTCGCGCCCTTCGCTTTCGATCACGTTGCGCAGCTTCTGCACATCCACGTCGCCCTTGAACGGGTGCTCGACAGCGGGTTGGTAGCCGATTTCGGCGACGCACGGTATCGCGCTCCCGCCGGCAATCGATACGTGTGCCTCGGTCGAATCGAACGGCGCGTTGAATGGCACCACCTGGCCTGGGCGCACGAGGGTCCGGAACAGGAAGTGCTCGGCCGGCCGGCCCTGATGGGTTGGCAATACGTATTCGAAGCCGAGCATGTCCCGCACGGCCTGCGTCAACTTCGTGAAACTGCGGGAACCGGCATATGATTCGTCGCCGGTCATGATGCCGGCCCACTGGTTCGCGCTCATCGCGGAGGTGCCGCTGTCCGTCATCAGATCGATGTAGACGTCGTCTGCTTCGAGGCGAAAGACGTTGTACCCGGCGGCGACAAGCCGCGCCTGCCGTTGCTCGCGGTCGATCAGCCTGATCGGCTCGACCATCTTGATCCTGTACGGCTCAGGCTGGCTGTTTTCTAAAAGCATGCACTCCTCCTGGGTTGAAAGCACGCAGGCCACTGGATGACTGGCCGCTTCGGGCATCGCACACCGCATCAGGCACTTTGCTCGATCGGCACAACCTCGATCGGTGCCCGATCCGCATCGCCGCCGGCCGCGGACGTGCGGTGACAACCGCGCGCGTCGTGGGCCGCTTCGAAGCGTTTCTCGATCCGGTTCAGGATCGACCAATACGCGCCCCGTTCGCCTTGCGCGATCGCTTCGACCAGCGCGTCGTTCGCGTTGTAGTTGAACAGACTCGCGTTGGTCCCGAAGAACCGCCGATCATTGCCGATGAGATCGGCAATGAATTGCTGCGGGTCCGGGCCCAATGCGGTCGGCAGATAGAACACCGGATGCAGCAGATGGTCGTTGCCTTCGATATGGCCGTGAAGATTCGGATTTCCGACGTGCAGGCCTTCGCGGCGAATCATCTGCTCGAGCTCGGTGCCGGGGAAAATCCTCAGCCCGACCGTCACCGAAACGCGCTCCGGATCGACCCGCTTGATGAACTCGATCGTCTCGCGCGCGGTTTCCTGCGTCTCGCCGGGCGCGCCGAACAGCAGCTCGATGATGTGCTCGAGGCCGTGGCGCTTCGCCGTATTGACCGCATGCTCGATGTCGTGGGCGCTAAAGGTGCGGCGCAGTATCTTCAGCATCGTTTCGCTGGCGGTGTCGACGCCGAAGTTCATGCCGACGCAACCGGCTGCTTTCATCGCGGCCGCGAGTTCATCGGGAAACGGCCGCGGCATCCCGTACGCATACCACTGGATTTTGCCGGCGAGCCCGTGCCGGATGATGGCCGCGCACAGCGCAAGAGGATGCGCGACGCTCAGATTGAATTCCGAGTCGTTGATGTGAAAGACGTTGACCCCGCGTTCTTCGAGCGATGCCATCTCGGCGACGACATCATCGGGTTCGCGCATGCGCACCGTGCGGCCTTTGATCAGCGGCTCGACGCAATAGATGCAGGAGCGATTGCAACCGCGCTTCGTTTCGATGCCGATCTGGCCGCCTTTGGCGAAGTAGTGGGGGTTGTCGACCAGCTCCCGTTTGTGAGGCCCTATGCTGGCCAGCGGTCCGCATGCGTTCGGGGCGAGCGGCGTAGCGCGCACCCCGGCCGTATCGCGGTAGACCACGCCGGGTATGTGCGTGAAACTCCTGCCTTCTTCGAGGCAGGTCAGCAGCTCGGGAAAGCTGAATTCGCCTTCCCTGACGATGCCGAAGTCGGCGTCGAGGTAAGCAAGCAGCTTTTCCGGCATCACCGAGTAGCCCGCGCCGCCCATCACGACCGGAACCGCGCGCGCGCGCCGAAGCAACGCGACGATCTCCCTGATTCTGTCGAGAAAGCTGTAGCCGCTGGAAAAATAGACGTCGTCGGTATTTCGCAGCGTCACCCCCCAGTAATCCGGCGCGGCGGTGCGGCAGTGCGCGGCAATGGCCGCCTCGCAATCGTCGGAGAAGCACAGGTCGAGCAAATCGAGCTCGAACCCGGCTCGCTCCATCGGCGCCGACAGGTAGTCGAACGCAATCGGCGCAATCGCCGGTTTGATCTGGTTCGTGTTGACGAAGGTGACGCGCTTGGCCATGTTCGATCGGTCTCGGTGGAAAGGTTCGCGAGGGCTCGCAGGAATGCGCCTAGACGGCGACGTCGATGGACATCTTCTGGCCCGCGCGGGCCACCGTCATCTCGCTCATGAATTCACCGAACCGATGCATCATCACCGCCGCGAGGTGCTTCGCCTTGTCCTCGCAGTCGGAGAATGCATAGAAGCCCGGACCCGCGCTGCTCATCCCCGCGTACACCGCGCCCTCGCGTTGCATCGTCTCGTCGAACTCGCGCATCACGTCGGTCCGGAAAATGCCTTCGAGCACCTTCATGTTGCTCATGCTGTTGAGTTCCCAGCCGTGCTTCAGAAACGCGAACAGGTCGTTGCGATGCAGTGCCGGCCGCAACTTCTGCTCGATGAAGTTGCGCCACGCGATGCCGTAGCGCTTCTGCCACTCGACAAAATGCGTCGGCACGAAGCCCGCCTCGGTGGTACCGGACATGTCCGCGCCTTCGCCATGGGCGCGCAGCGCTTCGGTCGATAGCGTGTCGTAGTTGCCAACGGCGGTGGTCACCCACAGGTTTTCCGAACTCAGGTTGCCGAGGAAGCGGCCGTTGCCGTGCTTTTCGTCGACCCAGACCAGACCGCCGAAGAACAGGCACGCTTCGCCGACGCCGGTCTCCAGTCCGAAATACACGTGCTCGTCATCCTTCGCGGTCTCGACGTAGTTGCGGGTGATCATTTCCCACATGTCGTGCGGCGAAAACGGTGAGCCGAACAACGCGTTCAAGCCGGCGAGCGTCGCGGTATTGAACGAGACATTCGAGCCGAAGCCGCTGTGCTGGTGCTGGATGCTGCGCACCCGATCGACGCGGATGTCGTCACGTGCGTAGCCGACGGCTCGCTTGAACAACTCGAGCATGTGCCGCCCGCTCGGCACGTCGCAGCCGCCCTCGCCGTTGGTCGTCTTCGTGACGGTGATCCGGTGTCCGACCGTGCTCGTCGATACGCCGAGTCCGCCGCCGCCGAAGCCGGGCGCCATTTGCATAAAGTCGAATACCGCGAAGTGAAGGCGCCCTGGCACCGAGACCTCGGCACGATCGTAGCTCGGTACCGCGTCGCGCTCCCAGTGCGGCAGCACAGTCAGATTCGCGCCCGGCAGGAACTGCCCCGCTTTCGCCTTCCATGCCTGATTCATTGCTCTACCTCCATCCTCGTGAGTATTCCCAAGCGATACGTTTCGCGACCATCAATGCGCACCACTCATCGTTCGCGCTCCTGGCGCACGGTTCGTGCCAGGCACGCTCTTGCAGCGCGACGTGAGTCCTCGTCAGAAGCAATGACGCAAGCGGGCAGCCAGATTTCAAAGGGCAGCGCGATACATGCGCACGTTTAGATGTTTGGACGTCGGCATGCGTACCGGGCCGGTCTCGAATGTCCCGCAGTCGATCTGCAACCAACAGATGCGCTTCACCTGTTGGCCCGGCACCGACATCCAGCGGGCTGCAACGGGCTCGCTCCGAACGTGCGTCGGCAAATCGCAGACTCCGCTTCAATCGGCGCGATACCCGCGCCGCCTTTTGAGATCTGGGCACTTCGGTCCGTTCTTGCAGGGAATGAGGACGACCTTCGTGCTGCCGACGCACGACTGGCATGAACCCTGCAAAAGGCATCCACAGTTGGTGGCCGGCCTGCCTCGATTCCTTCTTGCCGTAGCCGAACCCGAATCGCGAGGCACCGGTCGATTGCCACTCGTGACTCGCCCTCTTGATCTTTGCCGGGAGCCGCAGATGACAGCAACCTTGAAGGACGACGCGCTGGCGCGACGCCACATCGATTGGCCGCGCGCGTTGCGGGCGATCAAGGCGTTGAGGGCGAACGTAGACGATATTCAGCATGCCTACGAAGTGATGATCGCGCTCGACGGCGGCCAGATGGAGGCGATGTACCAGCGTTTTCTCGGCGAGCCCGGCGCCGGCGCGCTGCTTGCCGGGCAGCCGTCACTGCTCGGCACGCTCGCGGATTCCGACACGCTGCTGCGCTTGCCGCCGGGATCGTTCGGCCGCGCTTACATGGCGATGATGGAGCACAGCGGCTACAGCGCCGATGGTCTGCTGCAGGCGAGCCGACTTGCCGCGGGCCTCGAAGAAATCCTCCCCGGCCCGGACCGTCAGTGGTTCATCGAGCGCACCGGCTGCATTCATGACCTGCTGCACGTGTTGACGGGCTATGGCCAGGACTGGGCCGGCGAGACCTCGCTTCTCGCATTCGACTGCGGGCTCGAACCGATGCGCGCGCGCATCGTCGGTCTGCTCGGCACCGCGTTGACTGCGCCGTGGTGGCCGAACTTCTGGGTCCATCGTTTTCTGCGCCGCGCGTGGCTGCGTGGCAAGCGCGCGCGCATTCCCCTTTCCTACCGCTGGGAAGAAGCGTTGCAGCGGCCACTAGAAGCCGTCCGCCTGGAGTTGGCGATCGAGCCTGTCGCGCTCGCGCATCCACAGGGCATCCTGGCCGGCGGCCAGACACTGCCGTGGCGCTACGCCGCGTCGAGCAACGCGTGAACGGAAAGGATCCCAGCATGGCCAGCACATCGAAAAACGCGTCGACGCGCAACACCGTATTCGGAGTCGTACGCACGCAGTTACTGCGCGTCTGCCGCGAGAATCAGCGTGACTTCAACACTGAGATTCACCTCGACAGTTCGCTGATCGCCGATCTTGGCCTCGACTCGCTGTCGCTCGTCGAAGCCGTGGTCGCAATCGAGCAGGCGTTTGGCATCGAGCGTCTGCCTCTGGAAGCGTTGAACGAAGAACGCGCCGAAGCGTATTTCACGGTCGGCTCGCTAGTGGACCTGTGCATCCGGCACGCGGCGGTCCGTATAGACGCCAATGAGGGGATGCGCACATGAGCCCGCGCCTTTCGCTGGCCACCGCGCATGCGAGACGTGGCCGGCTTGCCACTGCGGCAGCCGCGTTCGGCCACACGCTCGGCCGCATGCCGCTGGCGGCCGAGGCGGTGCCGATCGCCGGCGCGTTCGTCTGCTCGCTGCTGCTATACGGACGGATAGCCGGCGTCGCCATTGAACCGGGCTGGCGCTTGCTGGCCGGTCTTGCGTCGTTTTTTTTGCTGTTCGTCCAGCTTCGCCTGATCGACGACCTCGACGACCTCGAACGCGACTGTCCCGCCGGGCACGCGCTGTTGGCGCGACGCGCGGCGCGACGCACACGCCTCGTCGCCAGCCTCGCGGCAAGCGCGATCCTGCTCGTTGCGCTGAACACCAGCATGGGGCACGCGAGGACGGCCGCCGCTGCCGCCACCGCACTGGCCTTCGCTGCGCCGTTCGTCTTCAAGCGGCTGCTCCCGACCCACCCGCTGCCGTGCCTACCCGTTTTCGAGGGCGCGCCCTTCGCCATCTTCATGTACGGCTTTTTCTTGTGGCGCGACGTTGCTGGGCGCGAACTGAGCTTCTACGTCGTGGTGTGCGTAGCGGGTTCGATGTGGACCGGCTACGAATTCTGGAAGTTCTCGCGCAAGGTCGGCACCAACGCACTGCAGCCCTATCTCCTGTCGGCGCGCGCCATTCGGGTCGCGCTGAATGCCCTGCTGATTCTGGCGCTCGGCATCAACGTGTCGCTCTCGCGCCTGGCAAGCCTGTCGCAAACGTATTCGATCTATGCCGCAACGCTGCCGCTCGTGTGGCTCGTCTGGCTCAACGCGAGCTGGCCGGGCCCCGCGAGCAGACCGGGCCGGCCACGCTGGGCTGGCACCCGCTTCATCGTCGCCGTCGAGCTCGGACTGCTGGCCGGGCTTCTCCTCAAATGACACGCAACCCTGGATGGTCACCCACGATGGATAAGCACGTTCTCGTCACCGGTGCGCGAGGTCTGTTGGGCGCCGAAGTGATCGCCCGGCTGACGGCAATGGGGTACCCGGTCGTCGCATTCTTGCGCTCCGATGGACCGGTTGTCCGCAACGACGGCACACCGCTCGCGGCAACACCGTACGGCGGCCACACACCCGCTGCCGGAACCTTCGCATGTGTGCGGGGCGACGTCGCCGAGCCCCGGCTTGGACTCGATCCGCACACCTACGAGGCACTGCGCGCGGCAACCGGCGCGATCGTCCACTGTGCCGCGCTAACCAGCTTCGGGCGCAAGCCCGAGGTCTACGACGCGATCAACTTTCGCGGCACCGAGCGCATCGTCGAGTTCGCGCAAGGTAGCGGCGACGCGCCGATTCCGCTGCTCTACGTGAGCACCGCCTATGTCTGCGGTGAGCGCCCCGGCGTGTTCAGCGAGGACGATCTCGAGCTCGGTCAGCGTCTGGGCAACCCGTATGAGCAGAGCAAGTACCGCGCGGAACAGTCGGTGCGAGCGGCGATGCGCAGCGGTCTGCCGGCCGCGGTGCTGCGCCCGTCGATCATCGTCGGCGACTCGGCGAGCGGCGTGATCCGCAAGTTCGACACGCTGTACACCGTCGTGCGCCTGACGGCCGCGGGACTCGTGCGCACGATGCCGGGCGACTACGGCGCGACGCTGAACATCGTGCCGATCGACTGGGTCGCGGACTGCGTCGTCGAAGCGCTGGCGAAGTTTCCGCTCGTGCGCGGACGCACGCTGCATCTGACCTCGGGCACGCCGACGACGCTGCGCGAAATCAATGACGTCTGCGCGGAGTTTCCCTCGTTTCACGTGCCTCGCTATGTGCCGCGGCATGTCTTCGACGCCGCCGCGATGAAACCGCTCGAGCGGCGTTACTACGACGAGGTCGTGAAACTGTACGAGTCGTACCTGACGCGCCAGGTGCGCTTTGCACGCGACGCGACCGCCGCGATCCTGCCGGCCCTGCCTCGCGCGACGGGCAAAACGCTGCTGCGCAGGATCCTTCGTTACGGGATCGCGGCGGGCTACTTCGTGCCGCGCACGGCTTGACGCTCAGGGAGCCTAACCATGTTGATGACTGATCCGATGCTCGCCGGGCTCTGGCAAAAAGCGCGGGCCGCGCTCGGCGCCCAGTTCGAACAGCGGGCACCGAGCGCCGTGTTTCTCGAAGGCTCGATCGCCGAAGGCTTTGGCAACGAGCGCTCCGACGTCGACTTCGTCGCGATCGTCGATAGCGGGCTGGAGCCAGCCACGATGCCGTACATCCTGTTCATCGACGGCCGGCGCGTCGAGGTCAGGTTGCTGAGTCCGGCGCGGCTGCGCCGCGAACTCGCGCAGGTTCGCGCAGCGCTCGGCAAAGGCCGGCGCGCGGTCGCGCGTCTGTCGTGGAATCTGCTCGAACGGTGCCAGCGCTTTATCGGCGCGCTGCCGATCGACAACCCGGCGTTGATCGAGACGCTGCAAGCGGAGCTTGGCCGCGAGGCGCTCTGCGAGGCGGTGGCGCTGTGGTTCGAGGATTTCGCGCGTCAGACCGGCCGTTATGCGGTGGCGATGTTCGCGCTCGGCGAGCCCGACTACGCACGCGCCTGGATCAGGACCGCCGCGTTTCATGCGGCGAAGAGTCACGTGGCGCGCCTCGGCGAGTGCTACATGAGCCCGAAATGGCTGTCGCTGCAACTCGAACGCGCGGCCGTCGACGCCGGCCGCGTCGGCCGTCTGTGGAGCCTGCTGCACGCGCCGCGCGAGCATGGCGCCGAAAGCGGGTTCCTCGCGGCGGGGGTCGCGCTGATCCGCGAGTTCGGCGTCAACGGTGTGAGCCTCATGGCCGACAACGTGCTGATTGGCCCCGGCAAGGACACGACGACCTGGCAGATCGGCGAACGGCTCCACGTGCTGCGAGGTAGCGACGTTTTTGCGCTCGACGACGAAGCGGCCGAGGCCTGGCGAGCGATCACCTTCGACACGCCATGCACGGCCATCGCCAACCGTGGCGACGCGCAAGCGGCGAGCCGGCAGCGCGCGCTGATCGCGGACTTCAGCCGGCTGGGTCTCGTCAGCCTGCGCTGGAAGGGCAGCGGAGAAATCCACGCACGTCAGCAGGCGACGTCGATGCCGGTGTCGCGCGCGCCGTTGATTTCGATCGACGGCGCGCGCCTCGCGGGCGGCCGCACGAGCGGTGCCCAGTTGCTGCCGATGCCCGCCGGGCGCTTCGCCGAAGCGGGTCTCGAGATGATCTGGGCCAACATCGGTCTCGAGAACGCGCGAGAGGATGCCCAGGGCGCACTCCAGCGCGGCCAATGGAAGGTGCTCGAGTACGCGCTGCAACGGATGATGCAGACCGCCTGCATGGTCACGCTCGGCGCGCATGGCGTGACGCCGCAGTCGACGATGGAAGAAGCGACGCTCGACGCGATCCGGCTGCTGCCGCTCGATGCGGCGCTGATCGACGGCATCCGCGAACTCGAACAGTGCTCGATCGGATCGGCTCGCGATGCACAGCGTTACGCCGCGCTGGCCGACGAACTCGCGCAGCGTCTGCGCGACCTCGGCGGCGACCCGCAGTTTCCGGCGAGCTTCGATACGGCGTCGGGCTGGCGCGGAACGATCCACGCCGCCTACGACTGGATCAACCTCGGCGCGCATCTGCACGCGCGCTTCCCGCAGACCGCTCACGGCGGGCGCGGTACAGCCGAGGAAGCAAGAGACCTGCTCGCTTCGTCGAGCACCTGAGCAACGGGGACCTCAATGACTTTCGACACCACTACGCGCGCACGCGGCGAATTCGAATCGGCCGAAAGCTGCGCCGCCCCGACAGCATCGCCACGCCTGATCCTGACCGCGGCGAGTCCGGCCGAAACGATCGAGCGGCTCGCCGGCAACAAGGGACGATCGCTCCATCGGCTTGCGAACCTCGGCGTGGCGGTGCCGCACTGGGCGATTCTCGGCACCGACTGCTTCGCGGAGTTCCGCCGCGACGGCGGCCTCGATCAGACCATCGCCACGCTGCTCAGCGACTTCACGCCTGCGAACGCCGCCGCGATCGCGAGCGCGATCCGCGAGGCTGTGCTGACGTGCGACATCAGCGCCGCGTTGCGCGCCGACATCGCACGCGCGCACGACATCATTGGAGACCGACCGCTCGCGGTGCGCTCGTCCGGCATCGAAGAAGACAGCGCGAGCTTCTCGTTCGCAGGCCAGTTCGACACGTTCCTCGACGTCCGCGGGCTCGACTCGACGCTCGAACACGTACGCCGGTGCTGGGCTTCCGCGTATTCCGAGCGCTCGCTGCGCTACCGGCATCAGCACGGACTCGATATCGCCGGCGCCGGTATGGCCGTGATCCTGCAGCGCCTCGTTCAGGCGGACACGAGCGGCGTCGTGTTCACGATCAACCCGGCCAACGGCAACCGCGACGAGCTCGTGCTGAGCGCCGTCTACGGGCTCGGCGAAGGACTCGTGTCGGGCGCGGTCGACGCCGACACGATCACCGTGGATCGCCACACCGGACAGCCCAGGCAGGTGGTGATCGGTGAAAAACACGAGCGTCATGACGGCCGCCACATCCGCGAGGTGCCGGCCGCGCTGCGCGACGCAGCGGCCCTCTCCAACGACGAGATCGAGCGCGTCGTGGCGGCGGCCCGCACGCTCGAAAGCGAGCTCGGCGAGCCGCTCGATATCGAATGGTGTATCGCGGAGCACCAGCTGTGGATTCTGCAGGCGCGCCCCGTGACCACGCCGATCGCACCGGCCCCCTCGCGGACCGGCGAATTTCAGCTGTGGGACAACTCCAACATCGTCGAGAACTATCCCGGCGTGACGACGCAACTGACCTTCACCTTCGCGCAGCACGTCTATGCGCAGGTGTTCCGCGAGTTCTGCCGGTTGCTCGCGATTCCGCACAAGCAGCGGCGCGAGATGGATGGCTTCCTCGGCTCGACGCTCGCGTTCCTGAACGGGCGCGTGTACTACAACCTGCTGCACTGGTACAAGCTTTCCGGGCTCGCGCCGTTCCAAAACCTCGGGCGCAAGATGATGGAAGTCCAGATGGGCGTCGACGAGCCGCTCGATCTGGCGAGCTTCGCCGCGCTGATCGCGCCGTACAAGACCGGCTCGCGCGCCGGACTCGCCTGCATCCGGGCCTTGAGCGGCACGAAGTTCGCGTGGCACTTCGCGCGTCTCGTGCGCAACGTCGAGCGCTTCCGCGCGTTTTTCTATCCGGTCTACGACGAGTTCAACGCGCTCGACTATCGCTCGCTTCCCGCCGACGCCGTCTATGCGCACTACTGCCGCTTCGAGCAGGCGCTGCTAGCACGCTGGGGCATGATGATCGTGCTCGAGTCGGCGATCGGGCTCAGTTACGGCGTCGTCCGGCGGCTGATCAAGCGGTGGATGCCCGGTGCGCCCGACTGGCTCGAAGTGGCGGTGATCGGCGGCATGGACGACATCGAGTCAATCGAGCCGGTCCGCAGGCTGAGCGCGATTGCGCAAGCCGTGCGGGCGAAGCCTCAGGTCGAAGCGCTGATCCGCAACACGCCGTCTGCCGTTGCGTATGCGGCGCTGCGCGGATGCGGCGCGCCCGAGATCGTCGCCGACATCGAGCGCTACCTCGCCGACTTCGCGTACCGCAGCAACAACGAACTGAAGCTCGAAGAGCCCGATCTGCGCGAAGACCCGGCCGTGCTGTTCGATATGTTGAAGGCCGCGCTCGCACATGGTGCCGCGTCGATCGATCGCAGCGCCACCGAAGCGCGCATCGACGCGTTGTTGCGTGAGCGGCTCAATCCGCTGCAGCGCTGGATTTTTGCACGCGCGCGCGGCCGCGTGCGCGCCGCGATCCGGGCGCGCGAGACCGTGCGCTTTTGCCGTTCGCGCGCGTTCGGGGTCGCGCGCCGGATGTTCCGCGCAATCGGCGAGGGTCTCGCCGCCGACGGCGTGCTGGCGACGGGCCGCGACATCTTCCATCTGCGCCTCGAGGAAATCCGCGGGTGCTTCGAAGGCACCGTCTCCCACCGCGAACTGCGCCCGCTCATCGAGCAGCGCAAGCGCGACGATGCCAGCTATCGCGACATGGCTGACCTGCCGCCACGCTTCGTCACGCATGGCCCGGTGGCGGCCTGGCTCAGCAACCCGGCGAACCTCGCCGCGTTGCGCGCGGCGCCTGCCCACGCGGCCGGCGCGACGCTGCGCGGCACGCCCTGCTCGCCGGGCTTCGCCGAAGGACCGGCGAAGGTCGTGCGCGAAGCGAACGAGTTCGACGGCGGCATCCTCGTCACCTATCGGACCGACCCCGGCTGGGTGCCCGTATTCGCGTCGGCGACCGGGCTGCTGATCGAGCGTGGCAGTCCGTTGACCCACGCCGCAATCGTCGCCCGCGAAATCGGCATTCCGACCGTCGTCCAGATTCCGGGCCTCACCACGCGCGTGCAGTCGGGCATGCAGCTCAAGGTCGATGGCCATAGCGGCGTGATCGAACTGCCCGAGCCGACCTGAG
The DNA here is from genome assembly GCF_014201055.1 of Paraburkholderia sp. CI2. NCBI lineage: Bacteria > Pseudomonadati > Pseudomonadota > Betaproteobacteria > Burkholderiales > Burkholderiaceae > Paraburkholderia > Paraburkholderia sp. CI2. The sequence goes on along the minus strand of NZ_JACHDL010000031.1, from coordinate 30,075 downwards.
ATGAATTGACCGCCCGCTGACCACCGAAACCGCCCCTGAAGGAAACCGCCATGTACCGCCTGCTCAACGATCGTCGCGACCTGCCGCATCTGCGGCTCTACCTCCAGTGCGCGCTGATATTCATTCCCGCCGCAGCCGTGCTGTTTGGGCTCGGCCGCTTTCCCTGGTGGTCAGGCGTTGCATACGTGCTCGTCTGGAACGCGTTCGGCGACCGTTTCACGATGAGCTACCACTGCACGCTGCATCGGCGGCTCTTCAGGAAGCAGTACCGTGCGCTCGAAATCCTGCTCGACTGGGTGCTGTGTCCGTTCTTCGGTCAGACGCCGGGCACGTTCTATGTCCATCACATGGGCATGCATCACATCGACGACAACCTGCCACGCGACCTGAGCTCCACGATGCGGTTTCAGCGCGATAGCGTCATCGGCTTTCTGCACTACTACCTGCGCTTCGCCGCGCTGGTGCCGCTCGATCTGTCCGTCTATCTGTGGCGCTCGCGCAATACGAAGCTGATCAGGCAACTGCTCGTGGGTGAGGTCGCGTTCTACGCGGCGGTCGCCGCCGCCGCGTACTGGAACCTGCGGGCGACGCTCGTCGTGTTCGTGTTCCCGTTCGTGTTCGTGCGGCTGATGATGATGATCGGCAACTGGGTCCAGCACGCGTTCATCGACCCCGATCAGCCTGACAACCCGTACACGAGCAGCACCAATACGATCGACTCGCGTTTCAATGCGCGCGTCTTCAACGCCGGCTATCACATCTACCACCACGTCCGCAAAGGCACGCACTTCAGCGAGCTCACGAAGGAATTCGCGGCGAACCTCGAGAAGTACGGTCGCGAGGATGCGGTCGTGTTCGATCGCATCGACATCGCGCAGATCTGGCTGCTGCTCGTCACGCGCCAGCACCGCAAGCTCGCCACGCATTTCGTGCGCTTGCCGGGCGCGCCGGTGCGCAGCGACGACGAGGTGATCGCGCTGCTGCGTCGCCGTCTGCAGCCGATCCGCGACTGGACGCCCGCTGCTTCGCTCGATCACTGAATCTCGATTAATTGACCGGAGACCCGTCACCATGAACCAGACGCTAGTCGATGCCGTTGCAGCGCTGCCGCGCGGCGACGCTCGAGGCCTTCGCTTCGTCTCCACGCGCGGTGACGAGCACTACTATCCTTACGAGGCGCTCGAACGCGAGGCGCGCAACCACGCGAAAAAGCTCGTGGCACTGGGGCTGAACAAGGGCGAGCGCGTCGCGCTCGTGATCCTCGACCCGGAAGCGTTCATCCTGAGCTTCCTCGGCGCCTCGTTCGCCGGTCTCGTCCCGGTACCGATATTTCCGCGCGGAAGCCTGAACTTCAGGACCCGCACACGTTACGCCGAAACCGTCAGTCACATCGTGCGCTCGGCAGGCGCCCGGATGCTGCTCACGTCGAACTCGACGAGAGAGACCATCGAGGACGTGCTCGCCGTCGACACCGGTCTCGAACGTATCGTGACCATTGAAGCGCTGCTCGACGGCGAGCCGCCCGCGTGCGATTTGCCCACGCTGCATCCCGATGACCTGTGCTTCCTGCAATACACGTCGGGCAGCACGTCGCTGCCGAAAGGCGTGATGGTCACGCATCGCAATCTGGTCGCGAATGCGACAGCGTTCCTCGGACCCCGCGGCATCGCTCTGCGCAAGCAGGACGTCTATGTCAGCTGGCTGCCGCTGCACCACGACATGGGGCTCATCAGCGTGCTCGGCGCGCTGATCTGCGACTTGCCGTGCGTGCTGCTGGCAACCGAAGCGTTCGTGCGCCGGCCCGGCCTCTGGATGGAGGCGATCACGAAATACCGCGGCACCATCAGCTTCGCGCCGAACTTCGCGTACGCGCTCGCCGCTCGCCGTAGCCGCGACCAGGACCTCGAGGGCCTCGATCTGCGGCGGCTGCGCGTCGCCGGCTGCGGTGCCGAGCCGATCAACGCGCAAGCGCTGCGCCAGTTCTGCGCGCGCTTCGAGCCGGCCGGTTTTCGTGCCGAAGCGCTGCTGCCGTGCTACGGGATGGCCGAAGCAACACTCGCGATCACGTTTCACGACCACGGCCAGCCGCTCGTCACCGACGTCGTCTATGCGGCCGCGCTGGGGCTTGGTCGAGCGATACCGGCTGCGCGTGATAACGGCTTACGCACGATCGAACTGGTCGGCTGCGGCCATTGCTTTCCCGGCCACGAGTTGCGGATCGTCGACGAATCCGGGCGCGCGCTGCCCGAACGCTGCGTCGGCGAAATCGTCACGCGCGGGCCCAGCATCACCGTGGGCTATTACGGCCAGGCCGACGCGAGCGCCGACGCGTACCGCGACGGCTGGCTGCAGACCGGCGATCTCGGCTACCTCGCCGGCGACCAGCTCTATATCTGCGGCCGCAGCAAGGACCTGATCGTCATTCACGGCTCGAACCTCTATCCGCAGGACATCGAATGGGCGGTGGCCGAGTTGCCGAGCGTGCAAAGCCGCGGTGTCATCGCGTTCAGCGTGATGCGCGACGGCGACGAGACACTGGTCGTCTGTGCCGAGGGCAAGCCGGCGGAGGCCACGGCGCTGCGGCGTGCGATCGCGCAGAAGGTCGCCGAATGCGCCGGCCTGCAGGTCGGTCACGTTGCGATCGTGCAGGCGGGCAGCTTGCCGCGGACCTCGAGCGGCAAGGTACAGCGCCGCCGGACCAAGGCACAGTTCGAAGCCGGCGAGCTGGAGGAACACTCGTGAGCATGCGCTGGCGCGAGATCATGCTGACGCTGTCGGGCGCGCTCACGCTCGCCGCCTGTCACGCGAAAGAAGCCGAGGTGACGCTGCCGCGCCCGGTCATCGCCGTGGTCGTGCATCGGGACAGCAAGCCCGTGCTCGCGACGCTGCCGGGCGAAGTCAATGCACGCTATGCGACGCCGCTGTCGTTTCGCATCGCGGGCAAGCTGATCGAGCGGAAGGTGCGGCTCGGCGACACGGTCACGGCCGGCCAGGCGATCGCGCGGCTCGATGCCGACGACGCGCAGCGCAGCCTCGCGAGCGCGCAGGCCCAATTGATGGCGGCGCAGCATCGGCTCACCTTCGCCGAGCAGCAACTCGATCGCGACCGGGCGCAGGCGCAGGAACAGCTGATCTCGACAGCGCAGCTCGAGCAGACCCAGGATGCGTATGTGGCAGCCGCCGCGCAGCGCGATCAGGCGCTACAACAGTTCGCGCTGCTGAAGAATCAGACGCAGTACACGGTCCTCACGGCGGACCATGCCGGCGTCATCACCGCCGAAGACGCCGATACCGGGCAGAACGTCGCGGCGGGACAAGCGGTCTACCATCTCGCCTGGTCCGGCGAGGTCGATATTCTCTGCGACGTGCCCGAGAGTCTGCTGAACGCGCTGGCGATCGGCAGCGCGGCCAGCGTCTCGCTGCCGGCCGCCACGGGCAGACGCTTCACGGCACACGTGCGGGAGCTGTCGCCGGCCGCGGACCCCGGCAGCCGCACCTATCGCGCGAAACTGACGCTCGATGCGCCAGGCCCCGAGGTCCGCCTCGGCATGACGGCCACCGTCACGTTCGCCGCGGCCGGCGAGGCGCAAGCGGACGACCCGATCACGCTGCCCGCGAGCGCGCTCTTTCACGACGGCAACGCGCCGGCCGTCTGGGTCGTTCGGCCGGGCGACCAGGCGCTGGAACTGCGCCGGGTCCAGGTCGGCCGCTACGACGACCGCACGATCTCGGTCGCGCGAGGCCTCAACGACGGCGAGCGCGTCGTGCTGCAAGGGGTGCATACCGTCAGCGCCGGCGAAACCGTGCGCGCGGTAGCGCCGTTGCATCCCGAGGACTTCGCATCATGAGAGCGCCGTTCGGCCAGGGGCCCGACGGAGCGGGTGGACCCAGCGGACCCGGTGGAGCGGGCGGAGCGGGCGGACCGCGGCGGCCGGCAGCGGACGATACCGGCCGCTTCAATCTGTCCGCGTGGGCGATCCGTAACCAGGCGCTCGTCATCTTCGCCGTCGTGCTCGCGACGCTGTTCGGTGTGCTCGCCTATTCCCGGCTCGGACAATCCGAGGACCCGCCGTTCACGTTCCGCGCGATGGTGATCCGGACCTTCTGGCCCGGCGCGACCGCACGCCAGGTCGAGGAACAGGTGACCGACCGGATCGGCCGCAAGCTCCAGGAAACGCCTCATCTCGACTATCTGCGCAGCTACTCGCGTCCCGGCGAATCGCTGATCGTCTTCACGATGAAAGACTCCGCGCCGGTGAACGAAGTGCGCGAGACGTGGTACCAGGTACGCAAGAAAATGGCCGACATCGCGGATACGCTTCCGCCCGGCGTGCGGGGGCCGTACTTCGACGACGAGTTCGGCGACGTCTACACGAACATCTATACGCTCGCCGGCGACGGGTTCTCGCCGGCGCAATTGCACGACTATGCCGACGAACTGCGCGGCGTGCTGCTGCGCGTGCCCGGGGTCGCGAAAGTCGATTATTTCGGCGACCCCGACGAGCACATCACGATCGAGATTCCCAACGCGCAATTGACGCGGCTCAGTATCACGCCGCAACAGCTCGCGCGGGCGATCAACGCGCAAAACGCGGTCACGCCGAGCGGCACGCTGACCACCGCGTTCGACCGCGTGTACGTGCGTCCGAGCGGCCAGTTCACCGACCTGAAGGCGATGGCCGACACGCTGATCGACATCAATCACCGCCTGGTTCGTCTCGGTGACATTGCCACGATCAGGCGCGGCTACGACGATCCGCCGGTCTCGCAGGTTCGCGCCGGCGGCCGCGCGGTGCTCGCCATCGGCATCACGATGCAGGCTGGCGGCGATGTGATTCAGCTCGGCAAGCGGCTCGATGCGCAGACAGCGGAATTGCGTGCGCGTCTGCCCGCGGGGCTCGAACTCGTCGAGGTGTCGAGCATGCCGCACGCGGTCTCGCATTCGGTCAACGGTTTTCTGCGGGCCGCCGCCGAAGCGATCGTGATCGTGCTGGCCGTGAGCCTCATCTCACTGGGCTGGCGCGCCGGCGTGGTGGTGGCGATCTCGATCCCGGTCGTGCTCGCGGTCACCGCGCTATGCATGAACGGCTTCGACATCGGCCTGCACAAGATCTCGCTCGGCACGCTGGTCCTCGCGCTGGGCCTGCTCGTCGACGATGCGATCATCGCGGTCGAGATGATGGCCGTGAAGCTCGAGCAGGGCTGGGGCCGCGCGAGGGCCGCGGCGTTCGCCTACAGCAGTACCGCATTTCCGATGCTGACGGGAACCCTGGTCACGGTGGCGGGATTCCTGCCGATCGCGCTGGCAAAATCGGCCACCGGCGAATACACGCGCTCGATCTTTCAGGTGTCCGCGATTGCGCTGATCGCTTCGTGGTTCGCGGCGGTCATGCTGATTCCGTTGCTCGGCTATCACCTGCTACCCGAACGCAAGGACACGACCGCACGCGAGACGCCTCGGCGCGCGCTTCGCAAGCTCCGCCGGCGCGACGACGCGCAGACGCGCCGGACCCCGGTGGCGGCGCCGCGCGCCAGCCGCTTTCATGACCGCCTGCGCGACTGCATCGCGTGGTGCGTGAAGCGGCGCCTCGTCGTGCTCGGCGTCACGGCCGCCTTGTTCGTTGCCGCGTTGGCCGGCTTCGCGCTCGTGCCGCAACAGTTCTTCCCGAGCTCCGAGCGGCCCGAACTGCTCGTCGACATGCGGCTGCCCGAAGGCGCGTCGTTCGAAGCGACGCTGCGCGAAGCCGCGCGCCTCGAAAAGACGCTGGCCGGCCGGCCCGAGATCGATCATCTGGTCGACTTCGTCGGCGCGGGCGCACCGCGCTTCTACCTGCCGCTCGACGTGCAGTTGCCCCAGCCCAACTTCGCGCAGCTCGTGATCACCGCGAAGTCCGTCGACGACCGCGCAAAGCTCGAACGCTGGCTCGCGAGCACGCTGCAAAACAGCTTTCCCGCCGTGCGCGCGCGCGTTTCGCCGCTCCAGACGGGCCCCTCGGTCGGCTATCCGGTGCAGTTTCGCGTCAGCGGAAGCGACCTCGCCACCGTGCGGGAGATCGCGGAAAAGGTCGCGGCGACGATGAAAGCCGATGCCCGCACAACGGGCGTCCATTTCGACTGGGACGAACCCGGCGAACGCTCGGTGCGCTTCGAGATCGACCAGCAGAAGGCGCGCGAGCTCGGCGTCACGTCGGAAGACGTGGCGAGCTTCCTCGCAATGACGCTATCGGGCTATACGTTCACGCAGTACCGGGTCCGCGACCGCTTGATCAGTGTCGATCTGCGTGCGCCCCAGCGCGAGCGGGTCGACCCCGACGAGATCGTGAACCTCGCGATGCCGACGCCGAACGGCCCGGTGCCGCTCGGCGCGCTCGCCCACCTGAACAACGAACTCGAATACGCGGTGATCTGGGACCGCGACCGTCAACCGACGATCACGGTCCAGGCCGACGTGCGCGGCAACGCGTTGGATATCGACGTGACCCAGGCGATCGATCGGACGCTCGCGCCGCTCCGCGCGTCGCTGCCGATCGGCTACCGGATCGAGACCGGCGGCGCGGGCGAGATCAGCGGCAAGGCGCAGGCGTCGGTGATCGCGCAGCTTCCGCTGATGCTCGTCGTGGTGCTGACGCTGCTGATGATTCAACTGCGCAGCTTCGCGCGCGTGCTGATGGTTGTGCTCACCGCGCCGCTCGGGCTCATCGGCGTGGTCGCCGCACTGCTGCTGTTCGGCAAGCCGTTCGGCTTCGTGGCGATGCTCGGCGTCATTGCGATGTCCGGCATCATCATGCGCAACTCGGTGATTCTGGTCGATCAGATCGAACGCAATATCGCCGCGGGCCAGGGGCGCTTCGATGCGATCGTCGGTGCCACGGTCCGGCGCTTCCGCCCGATCATGCTGACCGCCGCGGCAGCCGTGCTCGCGCTGATCCCGCTGCTGCAATCGGCCTTCTTCGGACCGATGGCGACCGCACTGATGGGCGGCATCACGGGCGCCACGGTGTTGACGCTGTTCTTCGTTCCCGCGCTGTACGCGACCGCGTTCAAGGTGCGGCACTTCGAACGCGGTGTGCGAACCGCGACCCCGCCAATCGAATATACGTGGAGCTGATCGTGGGCACAGACTGCAACCCCGTCGACGGGCCGGCGCTCGCGAGCGCGCCGCATTTCGCCGGCGCGCCGGGTCGAGCGCGGGCAGCGGCGATCCATGGTTGGCGCGCGGCGTTCGGCGCGGCCGCGACGATCGCGCTTGGCGCATGCTCGTTCGGTCCGAACGGCGAGCCGCCCGCGATGCCCTCTCCCGCCCATTACGGCGTCGAGCCTCAGCCCGCGCAAACGGTCGCCGCGCTCGGTGTCGCGCAGCACTTCACCACCGGCGCGCAGCCTGTGCCGCAATGGTGGCGGCTGTTCGAATCGACAGCGTTGAATGAGCTCGTCGAAGAAGGTCTGCGCAACAGCCCGACCCTCGCTGCCGCCGACAGGCACCTGGCCGCCGCACACGAACAACTGCGGGCGCAGATCGGCGCCTCGCTGCTGCCGTCGGTCGATCTGGTGGGGCAGGCCTCGCGCGGGCGCGATCTCGGCATTCCGGTCCCCGGCGGCCCGAACACGCTGCTTTACAACGAGTTCATCGGCGTAGTCCAGGCGCAATATACGTTCGACCTGTTCGGCGCGGCGCGTAAAGCCAACGCGGCCCGATCAGCGCGTGTCGAGATCGACGCGTATCAACGCGAAGCCGCGCGCCGCGCACTGGCCACCAACATCGTCACGGCGACGATCGCGGCGGCGATGTTGCGCGCCGAGATCGACGCGACCGAGCGATTGATCGCGCTTGCGGGCGATCAGGCTCACGATACCGAACGGCATTACGAACTCGGATCGCTGACGCGCGGCGACGTGTCGACTGCGCGGCAAAGCATCGCCGCGCTCGAGGTCAGCGTGGCCGATCTGCGGCAACGGCTGACGGTGACGAGACATGCGCTTGCGGTGCTGCTCGGCCGCACGCCCGACGCGGCGCCGCCCGAGCCCGAGCTGGCGAGCCTGCACTTGCCGCAGGACCTGCCCGTCGTGCTGCCATCGGACCTGTTGCGCGCGCGGCCCGATATCGCGGCCGCCGAGTCGGCGCTGAAAGCCGCCGCAGACGACGTCGGCGTCGCGACGGCACAGCTGTTTCCGAGCCTGACGCTGAACGCCTCGATGGGACAAGGCGGGTTCAACTGGCCGCTCGCGCTGTCGGGCGCAGGCGCGATCTGGAGCATCGCCGCGACGATGTCGCAAGCGCTTTTTCATGGCGGCGCGCTCGTCGCACAGCGGCGCGCGGCAATCGACACCTACGAGGCCGCCGTGTTCGAGTACAAGCAGACCGTGCTGGCGGCGTTCGAAAACGTCGCGGACACGCTTGCGTCGCTCGAACACGACGCGCAGGCGCTCGAGGCCGCGAGCGGCGCTGCGCGTGAAGCACGCGAGGCGTTCGACGATGCCACGTCGCGTCACCGGCTCGGCGCGCTGCCCGCTGCATCCGCCCGCGGCGGCGAGCAGCAGTACGAAGCAGCGAGGCTCGAAGAAATCCGCCTGATCGGCCGGCGCCTGGCCGATACGGCGACGCTGTTTCAGGCGATGGGCGAGCTGCCGGCGGGCAGCAGCCAGACACCTGACCATCTGGCCGGCAAGTGATCGGGCCGCCGCTGCCGACGGCGCCCGCTTGCGTTCAGCCGGCGCGTCCCCGCGGAACGCCCACAAGGTAAGTCAGACCGATCGGCGAGCCCTGCACCGGCAGCGTGCCGATGTCCCATTCGAAGCTCTGCTGGTCCGGGATACTCGCCACCATCTCACGCAATTCGTCGGGGTTGTAGATGCGCAGCATCGACACGATGCCGTCGAACAGACACAGCAGCGGGATAGCCGGCAGTACATAGGTGAGCGCTAGTCGCGACCAGCGAAACGGTCGGATCAGCGGAGTCAGCGCGAGCATCATCAGCGGCATCACCAGGATGAACACGATACCGAGCAGCCGGTGGTCGGCACCCTCGACGATGACGATCGCGCGACGCTTCATCACCGCGTCGGCGAGGATCGCCCGCGCATCGTCCGGCCGAAAATGGTGGAAAGCGTTGAACATCGTGCGCACACCGTCGAATCCCGATGGCACGTCCATCGCGTCCACCGGTTCGCTCACATAGGTGACGCGGCCGGCTGCCCCGGCGGATACGCGCTCGTACGCGGCGCGATTGGGATAGAAGTCGGTCAGCTGCACCGTCACGCGTCCGGACTGCGCGAGCAACGGTGCAAGCGTCTGCCACGGGCCGCCCCCGCCCGAGCACAGATCGACGATCCGGTCGTTGCCGACCCGCCGCATCGCTTCGCGCAGCTTGCCCGCGATGACGTTGAAGCCCTTGAGGGTATTGGCCAGGAAATGCAGCCAGTCCGTGCCGCCGTCACGGATCGCCCGTGGGCACCACGGCTGGTCTTCGATTTCGAGCAGATGCAGGCGTCGCATGATCACGCGGGCAACCGAGGTAACTGAAAACCGGCGGATTTCATAACGTGCCCTGGCAGTGTGCAACCGGGTAGACAGAGAAGGCCTGCACGCCAGGGCCTGTCAGCCTTGGCGAGCGGCAACTTACTACCGAAGTTAAACGAGTCAACACGTGGGCTTCTTAACGACGTCAGTCGACTATACGCTGAGCCGCGCCGGCGACGTTAGCAGTTCGCATCCTGCATAATGAACACGCATGAGGATTTACCCGCATCATCCGCCGGACGGCGGCCGGGAGACGAGCGATGCAAAACGACAGACCCCCGCCGCGGCGGGTGACATATGAGAAAGGGATCCGGATCGGCGGCCCCGGCTGGTTCGGCCGGTTGCTGACCATCGCCCTGAGCGCGATCTTGTTCGTGGTGGCCGCGATGCTGTCGATCGTGCTGTTCGCCGTGCTGTTCGCGGTCGGCACGATCGTCGTCGGGTATCTGTGGTGGAAGATGCGCGCGTTGCGCCGGCAGACGGTCGCGAATGGCGACGACGCCCGCACCATCGACATGGAGGTCGTCCACAAGGACCCGCCCGACGACGATTCCGCGCCACGCTGAGGATCGGCTACGCGCGCCTCAAGCCGCAAGGGCCGCTTCGACCGCGCTTAAGTAATTGCGAAAGCCGGCCTGCTGCAGCGCCTCTCGCAGTCGCAGCAGTTCAAGTCGCGTGGCTTCGCTGAGCGGCGCCTGAAGCGCGAGTGCAAGCGCACGGCCACGCGCCGCGAAAAGCTCGGACCACGGCAACGGTTCGCGCTGTGTATAGGCCTCGAGTGCGTCCACGTAGTGCAGCATGCCAGCAGGATCGCCCGCCCCCAGCATCGCTTCGACGGCGTCGCGGTAAAACCACAGGTGATTGTGGCCGACCGCGCCAAGACGCAACAGCGCCTCGCCTTCAGCCAGTAGCCGCGTACGCTCGTCTTCGTCGTCAACCGCGCGGCTCAGTGCGCTCAAGGCCTTTGGCCCGGAAAACTGAGTCCCTACCTCGCGTGAGATGGCGAGTGCTTCGCGCAGCGCCACCACTGCTTCACTACGGCATCCTTCGTCCAGTAACAGGCGACCCTGCATCTCCAGATTCTGCGCTTCGAAGCGGCGCGCACCCAATTGCCGGATCACACGCATTTCCTGCACCAGATGCTTGCTGGCCGCCTGCGCATCGCCCAGTTCCTGGCAGGCGAACACCCCCAGCGTCTCCCCCAGCAATTGCGCGCGAGGCTGCCCGATCAACTCGGCGGCGCGGGCGGCGGCGCTTGCGTCCTCGCGAGCCTGACTTGCGTCGTTCAGATAAATGCGGCTGAAGCCCTGCATCGACAGATTGGCGACCTCGATGCGGCCGAACCCGTGTTCGCGGCTCATCGCGACGCATTCGCTGAAATGATGGAACGCGGTCCGCATGCGCCCCTGCGCATACGCCGCATCCGCCAGGCCGCCGAGCGCGCGAGCCTCTGCCTCGGGCAGACCGAGTCGCCGCGCGTAGCCGAGACCGCGCTCATGCTCGGCGCTGCAGGCGTCGATCTTGCCGAGCGGAAAGAGAATGTTGCCGCGCAGATAGTGGAGGCTTGCAAGCTCCGCCAGCCGGTTGTCTCGCTCCGCGATCTTTTGCGCTTGCGCGAGTAAGCCGAGTGCTTCGTCGAGACCCTCGCTGACACGCAGACCCTCCGCGAGCCCGAGCTGGCAGTCGCAACGGGCGGCGTCGTCGGTGGCGGCGGCGAGTGCGGTGCGGTACGTCACGATCGATCCTGCGATGTCGCCCAGGTCGCGCTGAAGTTCGCCCTTGCAGCAGCTCAGTGCATGGCGGTCCGCGTCCGACTGCGCGATTTCGATGCCGCGCTCGGCCAGCCGCAGCGCGGCTTCGAAACGATGGGCGGCACGCTGTGCGGCCGCCGCGCCCAGGTAGGCGTGCGGCGCGTGCTCGTCTTCGGCGCGGTCGAGGTGCTGGGCGTACAGCGTGACATCGCTCTGTGCGAACCATTCAGCCGCGCGCAGATGAAGTTCACGGCGGCGCGCGCGCAACAACGTCGAGTAGGCGCTCTCCTGGATCAATGCGTGGGCGAACAGGAAGTCGTCGCCTTCCGGCAGCACGAGTGCATTGACGAGCAGGCCGTCGCAGGCGTAGCCAGGATCGCCCACGAGCTCTCGCAGCAGCGCGAGGTCGAAACGCTGACCGATCACGGCGGCCGCCTGGAACGCCAGGCGGTCACGGGGCGCGAGCCGGTCCATCCGCGCGAGCACGAGACTGCGGATCGACGCGGGCACGTTGCCGCCGCTGCCTTCTTCAGCGTTGCGCAGCAGTTGTTCGAGAAACAACGGATTGCCGCCCGCGCGCTCGATGCAGGCGAGCGCAACGCGCTGGGTCGCATCGATGAAATTGCCCGCCAGGCTCAGGGCCTCGTCCTTGCGAAGCGGTCCGAGATCGATCGTGGCGAACGGGGTGGCGCGGCAACGTGCGCGCCAGCCTGCATCGATCGGATCGCCTTCCACGCGCGAAGTCATGACCAGCAGGCCCGTGCCGTTGGCGATGCCTGACGCGAACGCCGACAGGTAGCCGATGACTTCGGAATCGGCCCAATGCAGGTCTTCGACGACGATGAGCGTCGCCGCATGGGCGCAAGCGTCCTCGGTCAGCCTCGCGGCGAGCGCCTGCTTGCCGCGCTTGCGCGCGCCGTGGTCCATGGCCTCGTAGATGGTTTGCCATTCGGCGGCCTGCGGGAGATCGAGGAAGTCGTGCAGAAACACGATCTGCTCGGCCTTGACGATACCTTGGGTCGCGACCTGCGCGGCGGCGGCCTGCCGCGCTTCACTCGATGCACCGGCCGGTAAGCCGAGCAGGCTTCCAATGATGGTTCGCACCGGATCCTGGCCCTTGCCGACGCCGAAATCGAGCACGAGGCTCCGATGGAGCGTGAAGCCCTGTGCCTGCGCATGGCGGCGCATCTCGTCGACGAGCCGCGTCTTGCCGATCCCGGCTTCGCCTCGCACATGAACGACATGCCCTGCGCGCCTTGCCATGCACGCATGAAGGATGCCGTGAAACTGTTCGAGCTCGGCTTCGCGTCCGACGAAGCGGCTGCGGCTCGTCCTGACGGGCTCGCTGCCAAGCGCGACGAGCCGCCATGCCCGCACCGACGTGTCGATGCCCTTGAAGCGCCGCTCGCCGATTGCTTCGCAACTGGCGGCGTCGCCGAGCGTGCGCGCCGCGTCGTCGGATATCCATGTTTCGCCGGCGGCCGCGGCTGCCACGAGTCGAGCGGCCAGGTTCACCGGATCGCCATGCACGGTGTAGTCCTGCGCGTCGGCGCGGCCCAGCGCGCCCGCGATGACCTCGCCGCTCGCAATGCCGATATGCGCCTGCAACGGCCGCCCGGTCTGCGCGGCCAGCCGCGCCAGGCCCTCGTGAATGTCGAGAGCGGCACGGGCGGCGCGCAGCGTGTCCGTCTCGTGCGAGCGGGGCGCGCCGAACAGCGCCATCACCGCGTCGCCGATGTGCTTGTCGATCGTGCCGCCATAGGCGAGCACGATCCCGTCGACCAGCGCCGTGTAGCGTCCGATCAGCGCGCGCAAGTCTTCGGGATCGAGCGAGCGCGACAGCATCGTGTAGCCGCAGAGATCGGCGAACAGAATCGTGACCTGCCTGCGCTCGTCCGCGGGCACCTCGTTGTCGGCGGACGTCTGGGGCGGTAGCGGCGCGGCCGCCGTTAGGGCGCCTGCCGCCGCGGCCAGAATGCGCTTACGGTGGCCGAGCGACTGTACCCCCAGCTCTTTCAGGTCCACGTCGGTCAGCTGCCCGAGCAGCGACATGTCGATGTCGTTTGCCGCGAACGCGTGGGCGTACTGCTCGAGCCCGAGGTCCCGCAGCCATTTCTTGATATCCATGTTCGTCGCCCCGCCTCCGATGCGTGGCCCCGCGGGCAAAAGCTCAGACGAATAGCGCGCCTGCCGGCCGCTGGTGTGAACGGCTCCGGAGCTGCATGGCCTTTGCGTGGAGTTCGCCAGGTACGGGGCCGATGAATAACCAGTGTAGGTGTCCGATAAGCACGCTGCATCGCGTTTGACAGCCGTTCGAGCCGCGCAGGATACTGGCTGGCGCGCCTCACGGCGCCCTTGCATTCGACCGGGAATCCACGTGAAGCCGGGCAAGACCGTTTCCGTTTCCGTCTCCGAGATTCCGCTGCGCTCGCGTTTGGCGGGTCTGCCAGGCGACGTGGCGGCGGGCGCCGTTTCGACGCTCGTCATGCTGTGCTATGCGATGAGCCTCGGCACGATGATCTTTAGCGCCGATCTTGCCCGCTACGCGATGCTGGGCGTGCCCACCGCGCTCGTGAGCTGCGTCGTCACGGCGCTCGTGATCGCCTTGACGAGTTCGATGCGCGTCAACATTGGCGGCCCCGACAGCAACGCCGCCGCCTTTCTCGCCGGCGTGGCGGCGGGGGTGGCCAGCAGCGTGCGCGCGGACGGCGGTTCACCGCAGACGCTGATCCTCACTGTGCTGATTGCCATCGCGCTCTGTTCGCTCATGACGGGCGTCGTGCTCTATGCGATCGGCTCGTCGAAGCGCAGCCGCTCCTTGCAGTTCCTGCCCTATCCGGTGCTCGGCGGATTTCTCGCGGGCACGGGCTACCTGCTGCTCGCCGGGGCGTTCCGCGTGCTGACGGGCCAGCCGCTGCAGTGGCACACGCTCGCGTTGCTCGCGCACCTTCACTGGCTCACATGGGCTCCGGCGCTAGTCGTCGGCGTGCTGGCCACGGTACTGATGCGCACGTGGCAGCACATTGCCGCGCTGCCGCTCACGCTGGCCTTCGGCGTCGTGCTTTTCTACGTTCTGCTGCAGGTTGCCGGAGTTTCGATCGACGACGCGCGCGACATGGGTCTGCTGCTGCCGCGCGTCAAGCTGCACCTTTCCGGGCTGCCGGAGTTGCACCTGGCCGCGAGGCTCGGACGGGGCGGCATCGACTGGTCGGCGGTCGGCGCGCATCTTCCCGAGAGTCTGGTGGTGACCTCGGTGTCGGCCGTGACGATCCTGATGAATTCAACGGCGATCGGCGCGGCCACCGGGGAGGACGTCGACCTCAATCGCGAGATGCGCGCCGCCGGCCTCGCCAATCTCGCGAGCGGACTGCTGGGCGGCATGGTCGGCTACCAGTCGTTCAATCGCTCGATGCTCAACGCACGGGTGGGCGCAACGAGCCGGGTGGCGGGCGTGTTCGCCTCGCTCGCGTGTGTGGTCGTGCTCGCCACTTCGCCGGGCATCGTGGCGCTCTTTCCGGTGCCGGTGCTGGTCGGCCTTCAGCTCTTCATGGGGCTGCGCTTGCTCGTGCATTGGCTCGCGGGCGCCTGGACCAAGCTCAACTGGTATGAGTATCTGCTCGTGCCCGTGATTCTCGGCACTATCGCGGCGTATGGCGTGATCGTCGGCGTAGGGGTCGGCGTCGTTGCAGCATGTGTGATGTTCACGCTGCTCTACGGTCGGGTCGGCTGCATACGCATGGAGTTCGACCTGCGCGCGCGGACCTCGAATGTTGAGCGCAGCATCGAAGACACCCAGGCTCTGCGCGCAATCGGCCCCCAGGTATGCGGAATGTGCCTGCAAGGGTTTCTCTTCTTCGGCACGGCCAATTCGATTCTGCAGCGCCTTCGCGAGCGATTCGGCGCCGGGAATCCGTCGCAGGTCCGCTTCGTCGTGCTCGACTTTGCGGCGACACATGGCATGGATGCATCCGTATCCATCAGCTTCGTCAAACTCAGGCAGCTCTGCGCCGCAAGAAGCGTGGACCTCGTGTTGACCGCGCTGCCGCCGCGCTCGCGCGATCTGCTCGTGAAGACCGGCACGCTCAACCTGAAGATCCATGAATTCGATACGCTCGATGCGGGTCTCGAATGGATCGAAGACAAACTGCTCGCGTCGAACTCGCTCGCGATCGCGCATGGCGGCGATCTGCGGGCGATGCTCGAGCCGCATTTCACGGCCGGCGCGTTGAACGGCTTGATCGCGTGTCTGGAGGTGCAGGATCTGCTTTCGGGGCAGGCGCTGTTTCGTCATCGCGAGCCGGGCGACGCGCTGTATTTCGTCGAGCAAGGACGTGTCGCGATCTCGCTGCCGCTCGGCGATGGCCGCTCGGCGCGTCTGCGCTCGTTCGGCCCAGGCACGGTCGTGGGGGAAATGGCGGTGTACACGCAGCAACAGCGCAGCGCGGATGTGATTGCCGAGGCACCGACGCGCGTGTACCGCCTGTCGATCTCCCGGCTGCTCGAACTCGAACAGCAGGATCCGGCGACGGCGCAACAGTTGCATCGGTTTCTCGTGAAGACCATTGCGTTGCGTCTTGCTGTGGCCGATGAGGCACTACGCGCGGCTTTATGAGCGGCAGCGCCCCTGACCGGCGGCGCCCCCAACCCGTCACCACGTCCCGCTAAACGCCTGCTGTACCTTGACGGGATCGGTCACGCCGTTGGCCACCAGCAATTGCGTCAGCAATCGCGCCTTCTGCGGATTCAGATCGAGCGATGTGACGAATCCGCGCTCGTCGTCGTCCACCTCGACGTTGCGGTTCACGAACCCCGACACCAGGCGCGTCGAGCGAACCACCACGATGCCTTTTGCCGCCGCGCGGTCGAGCGCCGCGAGGGCTTGCTTCGACATGTCACCATCGCCTTCGCCGGCGACGACGATGCCCTTCGCGCCATCGGCGATCGCATGATCGATCTGGCGGCCATCCATGTTGCTATGCGCGTAGACGATATCGACGCGCGGCAATTGCCCACTCGCAGGCAGGCTCAGCGCAGCGCGCGTCGATTGCACCGCCGGCATCACGAAGCGCACGCTCGCCGGATCGACATAACCGATCGCGCCGGCATTCGGCGACGCGAACGCCTGTACCGCCGTGGTATTGGTCTTGGTGATCCAGCGCGGCGCGTGAATCTGGTCGTTCATCACGACCATCACGCCTCGGCCACGCGACTGCGGGCTCGCCGCCACTTCGACGGCTTCGTACAGATTGCCGGGACCGTCGGCGCTCGCGGAACCGCCCGGTCGCATCGAGCCGACCAGCACCACCGGCTTGTCGGAGCGCAGCACGTTGCTCAGGAAGAACGCCGTTTCCTCGATCGTATCGGTGCCGTGCGTAATCACGATGGCGTCGGCCTCGTTCCGCGCGAAGACCTCGTCGATCCGCCGCGCAAGCTGCAACCAGATCTTGTCGTTCATGTCCTGCGAGCCGACGTTCGAGATCTGCTCCGCGCTGATGCTTGCGAGCTTCTCGATGCCCGGCACGCCGCGCACCAGTTCCTGCCCCTTCACGTTGCCCGAGTTGTAGCCGATCGCCGAACGGGGATCGGCGGTTCCCGAGATGGTGCCGCCGGTGGCCAGCACCAGAACACGCGGCGTTGCCGTGACGGCGCTTGCCTGTTGCGATGGCGCGTCGGCAGCCTGTGCGCAGGTACCCGCGGCAAGTGCCGCGATCAGCAGTGCCGCCGAACCGCACAGCCGCCTTGCTTTTCGATCGATCGTGTTGCCGTTCATCTTTCACTCCTCCATCGTTTAAAAGAGTCGCGTGCGTATGCACGCGACCTGTGACCGGAACAACCTTCGTCGCTCACGCCGCCGACGACATCTTTCTTGGTTGCGTCAGCATGGCGGGTTGAAGAATCTCGTCGAGCTGCGCCTGACTCAACAGCCCTTTGTCGATCACGATCTGCGCGACGCTTTTGCCCGACGCAAGCGCTTCCTTCGCGACTTCGGTCGAGTGCGTATAGCCGATGTACGGGTTCAGCGCGGTCACGATGCCGATCGAGCTCTCGACGATCGCGCGCAGCCGCTCGCGATTCGCGGTAATGCCGTCGACGCATTTCGACGCGAGCGTGAGGCACCCTGCGCGTAAATGGGCGACGCTCTTGAACAGGCTGTGCGCGATGATCGGCTCGAACGCGTTGAGCTGGAGCTGCCCCGCTTCGGCGGCAAAGCTCACCGTCACATCGTTGCCGATGACTTCGAACGCGATCTGGTTGACGACCTCCGGAATCACCGGATTCACCTTGCCCGGCATGATGCTCGAACCCGCCTGCACCGGCGGCAGGTTGATTTCGCCGAGGCCCGCGCGAGGACCGCTCGAAAGCAGGCGAAGATCGTTGCAGGTCTTGGAGAGTTTTACGGCGACGCGCTTCAGTACACCGGAGAGCTGCACGAACGAACCGACATCCTGCGTCGCTTCGATCAGATTCGGCGACGTGGTCAACCCGATACCGGTTATTTCGCTCAAGTGCCTGCATGCAAGCTGCGCGTATTCCGGATGTGTATTGATGCCGGTGCCGATCGCCGTCGCGCCGAGATTGATCTCGCAGATGAGCTGGGCCGCTTCCTTCAGCCGCTCTTCGTCTTCGCCGAGCATCACAGCGAAGGTGCTGAACTCCTGGCCGAGCGTCATCGGTACGGCGTCCTGAAGCTGCGTGCGGCCCATCTTCAGGTCGTTGCCGAATTCCACCGCCTTGCGTTCGAACGATGCGCGCAACACGCCCATCGCGTCGACCAGTTGCATGATGCCCGCGTACGTGGCGATCTTGAGCGCGGTCGGATAGACGTCGTTGGTGCTCTGGCCGAGATTCACGTCCTCGTTCGGATGGAGAACCGCGTATTCGCCGCGCTGTTGCCCGAGATGTTCGAGCGCGAGATTGGCGATGACCTCGTTCGCGTTCATGTTGGTCGACGTGCCCGCGCCGCCCTGAATCACGTCGACGACGAAATGCTCGTGCGCGGTGCCTGAGCGCACCTGCCTGCATGCGTGCACGACGGCCTGCATCTTCACTGCGCTCAATAGGCCGAGATCGTAATTCGCGAGCGCGGCGGCTTCTTTCACGCTCGCCAGTGCGTTGACGAGGTTCGGATACACGGAGATCGGAATACCCGTGATGGGAAAGTTTTGCAGCGCGCGCAGCGTGTGTACGCCGTAGTACGCGCTCGCGGGCACGGCGAGATCGCCGAGAAGGTCGTGTTCGATACGTTCGGTCGGTGCAAGCATGATTACCTCTCAGGTTCTGAAATCGACAGGCGAGCGGGGTCATCCGGCACACCTCGTGTGCAGGTCCGTCGCATTGACTGGGTGATGCGGTTGGGTTATCGAGGCGGCGCTGTCGCGCAGGCGACACACTGCTTCGCGAGCACGTCGGTCGGATCGACCACGCTCATGCGCGCGCCGTTCGCGCCGATCACATACGGCCCGCGAATCAGCAGCGGCAGTTCCGTGCAGCCGAGAACGATTACTTCGACGCCGTCGGCGATAAGCCCGTCGATCGCCGCGGCGAGGTCTTGCTGACACTGCCCCGCCGTGAATCCGGCCTTCACGCCTTCCTTGCCGTAGATCGCGTCCATCACGCGCGCCTGCAGCGCGGGTGCCGGGACGACCTGCCGCAAGCCGTGCGATTCGAGCGCCTTTTCGTAGACGCCGCTCGCGAGCGTGCCGGAAGTCGCGAGCACGCCGACCGAGCGCAGCGCGGGAAACGACTCGCGCAGGTAACGCACCGTCACCGTCAGCATATTGACGATCGGCACGCCGAGATAAGGCTGTATCCGCTCGACGAAGGCATGCGCCGTATTGCACGGGATCGCGATCAGATCCGCGCCGCCCGTTTCGAGTTTCTTGCAGGTCGCATAGAGCGAGATGGTCGGGTCTGGTCCATCGCCGATCAGATTCTCCGTGCGATCCGGGATCTGCGGGTTCTGCTCGACGAGCAGCTTGAGGTGGTCCTGATCGCGCCGCGCGGGCGTCGCGCGCACGATCTTGTGAATGAAATCGACGGTGGCCGCCGGACCCACGCCGCCCACCACGCCGACCTTGAAAATCGTCTCGGGCGTGTGGTACTGGCCGGACACCACGTACTGCGCATAAGCCAGGTTCGAATCGACGAGCGGCACGCGCAACGCACCGAGTTCGTCCGCGACCAGCGCGATCTCGGTGAGCCCCGGCACGATGACGTTGGCGCCCTGTTCGATCAGGTCCTCGCACGCCGCCCGCAGCAACTCGGCCGGACGGCCACGCAGATTGCCGCTCTTCACGCCATCCTCGCCATAAACGGCCTCGGTGACGAAATCGATGCCGTCGCCGATGCGCGGGTGGATCACTTCGAACTCGGGCGCCGCGAAGTACTTCTCGAACAGGCGCCTGCGCCGCGTATGCGCCGACGCGAGCACGCCCACGCGGCGCACCGCGGGAAATCTTCTGCGCACGTGGCTGCGCACCGCATCGATCATGTCGACGATCTGCAGCGGCGAATTGGCCTTCAGTTCGTCGATGAACGTGTGACTCAGGAAGCACGGCAGCACGACCGTCGTCACGCCGCGCTTCTCGAAGCTGCTGATCAGATCGAAGACGTACAGCTTGCGCTGCGTCAACGTCTCGCTGTCGGCATCGGCGCTGCGAAACGGCTGCTGCTCGAAGATCGCATCGAAGTGCTCGGCGTCGCGCGTGGCCGGCGTCGATTTGATCAGTTTGAAGAACACGTCCGCGCTCGCGAGCGGGCCGAGCCCGCCCACCACGCCGAACTTGCGCGCGCTCGTGGCAGACGTTGCGTCCATGCCGCTCATTTCGTCTCGCCTTCGAGCCGGCCGAACGAAGCCGTCGCCATCGCCGTGCGGCGTTCCTGCCGCGTCACGCGCTGGCCCTCCCACTTCGCGATGGCTGCCGTCGCGATGCTGTTGCCGATCACGTTGGTCGCCGTGCGCCCCATGTCGAGAATCTGGTCGATCGCGAGCACCAGCACGACGCCCGATGGCGGCAAATGGAACATCGGCGCCACGGCCGCGACGACCACCACCGAGCCGCGCGCGACACCCGCCATGCCTTTGCTGCTCACCATCAGCACGAGCAGCATCACGATCTGCGTGCCGATCGGCATGTCGATGCCGAACGCCTGCGCGATGAAGATCGCGGCGAAGGCCTGATACATCATCGAGCCGTCGAGATTGAACGCATAGCCGAGCGGCAACGTGAAGCCGACCACTTTCTTGTCGACGCCGAATTCCTCCAGCTTCTCCGTCAGGCGCGGATATGCCGCCTCGCTGCTCGCGGTGGAGAACGCCAGCATCGCGGGTTCGCGGATCGCCTTGAGCAAGGCCCAGACCGGCTTGCCGAGAAACGCGTAGCCGGCGAGGATCAGCGCCGCCCACAGCAGCGCGAGCCCCGTATAGAAGCTGGCGACGAGCTTGCCGTACGTCGTTAGCACGTCGAGGCCATGCACCGTGATCGCCGATGCCAGCGCGCCGAACACACCGACGGGCGCGAGACGCATCACATAGTCGGTCAGTTTCAGCATGGTGGGCACGAGCCCTTCGACGCCCGCGATCAGCGGCGCGACGCGCGGGTCGGACTTGATCACGCTAAGCACGATGCCGAACATCACCGAGAACACGAGGATCTGCAGGATATCGTTGCGCGCCATCGCATCGACGATGCTGGTGGGGAACGCGTGTGTGACGAAGTCCTTGAAGTTCAGGCTCGACGTGTTGAGCCCGGTGGCCACGTCAGCGCTCGTCTGGGACATGTGCAAGCCCGCGCCCGGTTGCAGCAGGTTCGCGAGCACGAGGCCGAGCGCGAGCGAGAACAGTGACGCACACAGGAACCACGCGATCGAGCGCAGACCGATGCGGCGCACGTCGCTCGTGCCTTCCATGCCGGCGAGACCTGACACGAGCGTGGCGAACACGAGCGGCGCAATGATCATCTTCACGAGCCGCAGGAAGATATCGGTGACGATGGAAAAGTAGCCGGCGATCTCCTTCGCCTGCGCGGCATCGGCCGCCGTGCGATGGCAGACATAACCGACGGCCACGCCGAGCAGCATGCCGGCGAGGATGTAGAGGGTAAGCCGATTCTTCATGTGTCTCCGTCCTGAGATTATTTGTGACTGGACGGAATTCTAGAGACGGCAGAAAAGACGTGAATGCTAGTGTTGCATACGGCTATGCAAGTTTCGCATAACGCGGGATAACCCTGGCGGCGCTATTCGGCTGACCCCGACGAGGCCCGCAGATGCCGCCACAGCGTATCGAGCAGTTCAGTGCGGTTCGTGAGGTCGCGATACACGCGCAACTCCAGCTCCAGTTGCCATTCGGAGCGGCCGGCGGCGACAAGCTGGCCGCTGTCGAGTTCGGCGGCGATCGAGCTCTTCGGCAGCCAGGCGACACCCTCGCCTTCCAGCACGAGCTTCTTCACGACCTCGGCCATGTCGGATTCATAGTGAAGATGCAAGGCGGGCGACGCTTTGCTCTGCTCCATCAGCAACGCGAAGCAGCGCCCAAAGTAGCTCGTCTCCGTATAGGCGATGAACGGCATCGGATGTTCGATCACGCCGGGCAGACGGTACACGTGCGCAAGCCGCTGATTGGGCCTGCATACCGGCATGAAAGTATCGACGCCCACGGTCACGCATTCATACCTGGTCGGATCGAGATGCAACGGCAGCTGCGGATGGTGATAAGCGAACATCATCTCGCAGTTGCCGTTGACCAGCATCAGTATCGAATCGTGCACGTTCGCCGGAATCACGCGCGCGCGCACTTCGCCGACATGCTTGGACAGCGTGCGCAGCCACGCGGGCAGGAAGTTGAGCGCGATCGTGTGGCCGGCTGCGATCTGCAGGCTCGTGCCGGCGATGCGCTGTTCGGTGCGAATGATGGCGCGCGTGTCGAACAGCTTGTCGAGGATGTCTTCGGCCGCGTCACGAAACAGTTGCCCTGCCGGGGTCAGGGTCGGCGGAAAGCCGGTGCGATCGACGAGATCGGCGCCGACCCATTGTTCGAGCGACTGGATCCGTCTGCTGAAACCCGACTGCGTGACGTTGCGAAACTCCGCCGCCCGGGAAAAGCTCTGATAGCGGGCGAGCGCGATGAAGTCTTCGATCCACTTGATTTCCATCAGCCGTCGGTCTCCGATCCGGCGACGAATGGACTCGCCGCTGCGCCCGCAATTCTACGCCTGGCCGCGCCGCACGCTGACTATCGGACCAGCGTCAAACCGCCATGCACAGGTACTTCAAGGTAATCATCGATCCCGTAATGCGAGCCCTCCCTACGAGCCCATTGCGCGTCGCCATGCTCGCGACGCGCGCCATCCCATCGACGATCCCGTCACGCCGGCGAGGTTTCGGTGTTCAGCTTCGACACCAAACCCGTCTTCTCGTCGTAGCGGTAGCCTTGTTTCTCGAGGTGAGCGTTGATCGTTTCGACGACCACTTTCTGCTGAATCTCCTTGCGCAGCAATTCATGCTCCGGCTTGATCTGGCCCAGTTCAGCGGCAAGCCGGCGGCTCAATGTCGCTTCGCCTGCGCCGCGGGCAAGGACGACCACCATTTTTTCATTCGCCTGAGCCAGTTGCTGCTTCAGTGCGTTCGAGTAGTCGGACCATTTCCTGACGGTCTCCCGCGCTTCGGCAATTGCGGCGGCATGCGCGTCCGCGTCGCGCGTCATCTGCGCCTTCAATGCCTCGAGCTGCTGAGAGTCGGCAGTCACCGGCGACGCCGACTCCGGGCCCGCGACGTTCTCGCTCGCCACCGCGCTTTCGGCCAGTTCGGCCGCGCGCTGCTGCTCCGCGTCGGCACGCTCCTGCGCCTCCGACAAGCTGGCCGACAGTCTCGCGATTTCGGAGGCGCCCGCGTCACGCTCATCGGTCAGGCCGGCGATCTGCGTCTGGACATTCTGCAATTCAAGTGCGGCGGCATTGCGTTCAGCCTGCGCGCCCGCGACCTCTTCCCGGCGGGCCGCGTGCGCTTCCTGCTCGGCCTGCAGCTCCGCGCGAATCGCTTCGAGCTCGCTTTGAAGACGAGCGACCGCTTCGGAATGCGCCGCTTCCAGCGCCGCACGCTCCGTTTCGTCGGCCGGCGTTTCGACGACTGACCTAGCCGACTCGTTCGCCACCTCGCCCTCGCCCGCGGCGTCGGTCTCCTCGTGCGAAACCGCTCGGCGCTCCGCGGCCAGTTCCGCGCTCTGCAGTTCCGCTTCGAGGAGCGAAACGCGCTCGGCAAGTTCCTGCGCGCGCTTCTCCGCCGCGTCGGTCCGTTGCACGGCGAGCGCAATGTCCTCTTCGAGACCGGCTACTGCGTCGACTTTCTCGTCGTAGGCGCTTGTCATCTTATCCAGTTGGACTTGCAGCGCATCGAGTTCCTGGACGGTGGTTTGCAGTTCCGCAAGCGCGTCGTCGCGCTCGTCGCTGGCGTCCTCGACACGCTGGCGCATCGCGGCGAGGCGTCTCGCCACCGCGCGTTCCGCTTCATCCTGCGCTGAGCTCCACAGCCGGTCGAGCGCATCGCGCATGGTGTCGGTCACGGTTTCCGGCAACGCAGGACGTTCGACGACCTGCGGCACCCGCGGGGCGCGCGTTTCACGCCACTTGCGCAATGCCGCTGCCACCGCGACCACCGAGCCTGTATGGACTTCGGACCAGATGGCTACCGGAGACACCTTCTCGCCCTCTTCGGCCATCCGGTTTGCGATTTCAGCGACGAGTTCGTCCGTGATCGTAATGTTGCTTGACATGCCTGCCTCGACAAAGTGCACGTGGTGACGAATACCGTTTCGTCGTTCGGGAGGCGGCCCCGCGCTGGGACTCGCCTCGCATACCTACGAATTGTCGAGTACTTCCCCGGCGGTCAATCGTTCGAAAAGCCGAGGTTACGGGGAGGTATTCGTCGGATTGCGCCACCAAAGGTCCGGCACACGTGCATTCAGAGCTTCCCGGCGATCCGATCCGCGTGATACGACGACCGCACGAGCGGCCCCGACACCACTTCCATGAACCCCATCTTCAAACCTTCGTCGCGTAGCATGTCGAACGTCGCGGGCGGCACGTATCGCCGCACCGCCATGTGAAACCGCGACGGCGCGAGATACTGGCCGATCGTCAGCACGTCGACGTCATGGGCACGCAGATCGCGCATCGTCGCGAGCAGTTCGCTGTCGGTCTCGCCGAGCCCGGCCATCAGGCCGGATTTGGTCAACACCGCCGCGTTCTGGCGTTTCGCGCGCGATAGCAGTTCGAGCGAACCGAGGTAGTCCGCGCCGGCCCGTGCCGCCCGATACAGCGACGGCACCGTCTCGATGTTGTGATTAAAAACGTCTGGCCACGCCCCGGACAGAGCATCGAGCGCGCGGTCGATTCGCCCGCGAAAATCCGGCGTCAGGATTTCCACGCGAATGCCCGGCACGCGCTCGCGCACGAGCGCAATACAACGCGCGAAGTGCGCGGCGCCGCCGTCGCGCAGATCGTCGCGGTCCACCGATGTAATCACGACGTAGCGCAGCCCGAGCGCCGCGACGGCGTCGGCAAGCCGCGCGGGCTCGTCGTCGTCGAGCGCTTGCGGCCGTCCGTGCGCCACGTCGCAGAACGCACAGCGCCGCGTGCAGATCCCTCCCATGATCATGAATGTCGCGGTGCGCTGCGCGAAACACTCGCCGATGTTCGGACACATCGCCTCCTCGCAGACCGAATGCAAGCTGTGCTCGCGCAGCACCGCCGCCATGCCCGCGACGGTTTCGCTCATCATCGGCCGCGCGCGCAGCCAGGGCGGCTTCGGCAATACGGTCGAACGGTCCGCCGGCACGATCTTCACCGGAATGCGGGCGAGCTTGTCGTGGTTGCGCTTGCCATGCTGGCCAAGCGCCGTGAGGCTGTCGGTATGAGGAGCGGCGTCCATCGCGGTTATCCGAAGAACTCGTTGAGCAGGCGGTTCACCTCCGATGCAGCCTCCATCTGGACCATGTGTCCTTTGCCGTCGATCACGTGCACACGCACCTGAGCGGGCAGCCCCTGCGCGTGCGCGGCAGGAATGATCTGGTCCTGCGCGCCCCAGATCACCAGCGTGCGAGGCGCGAGCGTGTCGAGCCGCTCGCGATAGATGCGGCTTTGCACCCCGCCTTCGAACGCGGACGCGGCAATCTTGCGCAGCGCGACGCTGTACCGGCGCATCGCGCGGCTGGGCATCGTCGGGCCGCATCGCACATAAGCGGCATTGCGATCGCCCGTCTGAGTCTGCCGCTGTGCAGACAGCGTCCGATTCCCACGCCCTCACCCGCAGAGTGAAATCTTTTCGCAGTTCGTCCATCGCGAGCGAAAAGATTTTATTTCGGCACAACCCTGCTCCCACGCGCAGTTTGTGCCGACAGACAGGCATGACTTGCCGGACTCAGTGATCGGTCGCAACGAGAGACCACCCACGACCGCGCATCGAATGTCCTGAACGGCTCACGCGACGCACTCGCGACCCGAAGGACTCCCCAACTTCTCTCCGGATTCCTTGCGGGCCGCCTCGCGGCAGCTCGCGCTATTGTCATGATTGCGCGACGTCAATTTCTTGGTTGTCTCACTGCGCTCGGCGGAAGCGTCGTATTGAGCGCGTGCGGCGGTGGTGGTGGTGGTGATAGCGGTACTGCGGATGCCGGCGGCTCTTCCACGGGCAATTCCACGAACCCGTCGAGCACGACGGCGGCACCCTCTGCGGGCACGGCAACCTCCGGTATCGCGACCTCGACGGGCACGACCAGTTCCGGTACTACGACTTCGACTAGCGGCACGACGACGGTGGCGAACGGCTCGTCGCCGACCGCCTCGACTGGAACGGCCTCCACCGGTACGTCCGGCTCGACCTCGGGCGACAGTTCTGGCGCTCCATCGGACCCGAACTCGGGGTCACCCGGCAACGCTTCGAACGCTTCGCCACAGAACACGACCATCCCCCCGGCGACGGTGATTATCGACAGCCAGAACGCGTCGTGGACCCTGGTCGGCGGATCCGTCTACAGGAACAGTGTCGCGGCGGGCAACACCTACAACGTCTCGTTGATACTCTGGTACGGGGGTACGATCTATCACGAGGGAACCGGCGGCCAATTTTACGGATGGAATGGTTCGGGATGGCAGTCGTGCAATGACCCACGTTTGGGCGGCACCTCCGTCGACGGCACCATGATCCCGCCCGCGTCGTATCTGATCGACAAGGTCGGCGCGATATGGACCGTCGTGAACGGTGTCGTGTACCGCAATCGGAGTGCCGTCGGCACGATGTCGAATGCGGCGCTTCTGCTGTGGTACGGCGGCAAGTTCTGGGCACAATCGACCGGCGGTCAGTTCTACGTGTGCGCCGATGCGGATGAATGGTTGCCGTGCAACGATCCGCGCATCGCGACCGCGGCGCCGGCCGGCTCGTTTCACGGTATCAACGGGCATTACGATTATTTGTATTCGACGTCGCAGCTCGTGTCGATCATGCAAACCCTGGGCTGCTCGACGTACCGGCTCAGCTGTACCGACTACGCACCGCAACTCGCCGCGGTCGTGGCGTTGGCACAAGCATTCCAGCCAGCGGGCTTGACCCTTTTCGTGCTGATCGATGCCGGCATCCACGACGGTAACGGCAACCTGTTCACGAGCGAATCGGCGGCCTATACACGCGGCTTCAATTGCGCGGTAACTGTCGCGACGGCGTTGCAACCCCACGGCGTGACCCTGTATGAATGCGGCAACGAACTGACGCGCGCGAACGGGATCATTCTCGACCCCACCAACGCAGGAACGAGCGTCGTCGACTTCGACAATGCGAACTGGCCGCTGATGCGCGGCGTGATGCGCGGCATGATCGACGGGGTCAAGTCGGTGCAGGCGGATGCTAAATGCGGCGTCAACTTTTGCGTCGCGGACACCGGCGCATCCGACGCTCTGTGGGATGGCAAGCAGCCCGATGGCACGAGCGGCCATCCGACCGTCAGGTGGGACTTGACTACGTGGCACAACTACGAGGTGTACGGCGACATCTTCGATATCGGCTCCGACGGGTCCGGCCCCGGCTTCGACTTGCCCACCTATTGCAAGGCCCGATATGGCGTCCCCTTCGTGATCTCGGAATGGAACACAGGACCGGAGAAGACCGAGGCGTACCGGGCCAACTACATCACGTCGCGCCTGCTCACTTACTATCAGGCGAGAAAGACGAAGAACATTCAATCGGCGATGTATTACGAGCTCGATAGCGGAGACGCAACTTACGGTCTGATGATCAACGGCACGGCGCTTGCGCTTCCGTACAATGCGTTCGCGAGTTTTGTCGCGAGCCATCCCGATAGCTGAGCGTGCGCACTCGCTGAGTCCGCGCGCTGCCTACGGTCGATTCGACCTGCGTGAGACGTTGACGGATAACCCGTCCCGGCCGAGACCGCGATAGGTCTCGTAGCCCGGGGCGACGAGTTGCAAGTCAGGCGACCCCTGTTGCAACGCGGCTGTGTCCGTGCATCACGTTACGCCCACAGCCGCATCGCTACAGCGCACGATTCGTGCAATCAGAAGATCAGAACTGGTGTCGCAGTCCCACGGTGACCGCGACCTGCGTGCCCGTCGACGATGGCGAGAGGGTATTGATCATCGCATCTGCGAGCACGGAATCCGCCGGCGCGCCATGAACATGCTGATAGACGCCTTCCAGGTACACGTCGGTACGCTTGCTCAACGAATAGTCGGTCTGCAGCATGACCGAATTCCATTTTGGAGAGGCTTTCGTGGCCCCCTGGTTGTAAGCACCGTCAGTGAACGTATAGGCACCGGATACACTCCACGCGGACGTCACCGAGTAGTGTGCGTTCACCTCGTAATTGTCCAATCGCAGATTACCGCCAAGCGGCAGATAGCTGCCGAGGCCCAGCGAGATGACGCCCGCCATGTTGTCGATCTGAGTATGGCTCCACACGAATCCGACAGTTGCGGGGCCGAACGTGTAATTGCCGCCGGCGCCCCAGATACGCTGGCGCTCCGCGATGAAGTTCGCGCTGCCGTCGCCCTGCGCGATTGCCCCATTCGGATTCGTGCCCGATACGCCGCCGCCTGCGTTATTGAACTGCAGGTACCCGCCAGCAAGATTCACTGGGCCCTGCGCATAACCTACGCTAAAGCCGTACGCGCGATTGTCAGCGAATCCTCCCGCCTTGTTGCTGAACGAATACATGCCTTCGAACGTCACGCCGGCATAGGTCGGACTCACATACTTGACCGAGTTGTTGACGACCACCGAATCAGCCGCCAGGTTGTCGTTCTCGAACGGGTGTGCGGCGAGGTTGCCACCCCACGTGTTGCTCCCCGCGGTGATCGGTCCGAGCTGGTCGTTCAGCACATCGAACTGGCGGCCCAACGTCACGGTGCCGAGATTGTCGCTTTGCAACCCGACCCAGGCCTGAGAACCGAAGGCGTCACCCGGAAAGGCCTGGCTACCGTTGTTTAGATTGAAGCCCTGCTCGAGTTTGAAGATCGTACGAACACCACCTCCCAGATCTTCAGTACCCTTGAGGCCAAACACCGTATTCTGCGTGGAGCTGGTCGCCATTTGCCAATTGCTATGACCGACCTGGTTGTTGGTATAGATGAGTCCCGTGTCGATAAGACCGTACAGGGTCACGCTGTTTTGCGCATACGCGGAAACCGAAAATGCGCCGAGGATCCCGATTGCCAGCAAGGCTCTTTTCATGTCTTTATGCCCCATTTGCGATTACAGAAAAATAGAACAGCTTTTTCTTAATTGGAGTTCCACCCCGGGACATTCCACCTGGGATAGTCAGCTCGCGCCGATCTGCTTCTAAATCGAAATGTGCTTTCCAATCGCATCAAACAAGCAGAATGGCCACTAGCTGACCGGCGGTCGCAATCACGATCGCCAGATCAACCGGATTGGCCAGAAGAAATCCGAGAAAGTCTGAATCGACGGCGCGCGTGCGCCACATCCCGACAAAGCCGACCGACAGAATCAGCCCGAATAAAAAGTCGAATCCGAATCCTGCGGCGAGCCATCTGTTATGCCTGACGACATGTTCGGCGAATGCGAACATTGCCAAAAAGGCGATTTGCGATATGAGAACAACCAGTAC
Organism: Paraburkholderia sp. CI2; assembly: GCF_014201055.1. Taxonomy (NCBI): domain Bacteria; kingdom Pseudomonadati; phylum Pseudomonadota; class Betaproteobacteria; order Burkholderiales; family Burkholderiaceae; genus Paraburkholderia; species Paraburkholderia sp. CI2. The sequence goes on along the minus strand of NZ_JACHDL010000031.1, from coordinate 674 downwards.
GACAACACGCTGCTGATTATTCTTTTTCATCGGCTGGCGGAAATCCGGTTGCTCGAACCCGGCACGACCTCCTCGCTCGTCTGGCCGAACTTCGGCAGTACGGGCGCGTACCTGGTAGACACCCGCATGCTCTCAAGTACGGAGGGTGCTCCGACTTCTGTCGCGGCCTGGCCGCTGTAAGCGCCAGGCCCCAACCCAAGGCACGCAGGCGCCCTGCCCCGCATGGCAGCGATCCCGGCAGGTACGCGGCACCCCAAAGGAGGGGCGGTGACCGTCGTACCCGCTCCATCCGCGGCGCAACCGTTATTCGACCGCCTCGCCATGCAGCACCAGGTCCAGTCCTTCGCGCTCTTCTTCCTCGGCGACACGCAACCCCATCACTGCGTCGATTGCCTTGAGCAGAACAAACGAGACCACCCCGCTGTAGATCAGCGTCGTCGCGACACCCTTGAGTTGCAGCATCACGTCACCGTCCGCGCCGCCGATGTCCTTGACCGCGAACACGCCGGTCAGCAGCGCACCGACGATCCCGCCCACGCAATGCACGCCGAACGCGTCGAGCGAATCGTCGTAACCGAGCTTGTGCTTGAGCCACGTGGCCGCCCAGAAGCAGACCACACCCGCGACGATACCGATCACGAGCGCGCCGAGCGTGCCGACGAAGCCCGACGCCG
>NZ_JACHDL010000030.1:0-94013 GCF_014201055.1 Paraburkholderia sp. CI2 | reverse complement strand
GCGCCGCCGTGCGCCGGGCCCCACAGACACGCGATACCCGCCGCGATACACGCGAACGGATTCGCGCCCGACGAACCGGCGAGCCGCACGGTCGAGGTTGATGCATTCTGCTCGTGGTCCGCATGCAGGATCAGGATGCGGTCGAGCGCGCGCACCAGCACGTCGTTGACCTCGTACTCTTCGCACGGGTTCGAGAACATCATGCGCATGAAGTTCGCGCTGTACGACAGGTCGTTCTTCGGATACACGAACGGCTGGCCGATGCTGTACTTGTACGCCATCGCGACCAGCGTGGGCAGCTTCGCGATCATACGGATCGCCGACACTTCGCGGTGACGCGGGTTATTGATGTCGAGCGAGTCGTGATAGAACGCGGACAGCGCGCCGACCGCGGCGACCAGAATTGCCATCGGATGCGCGTCGCGGCGGAAGCCGCGGAAGAAGAACTGCATCTGCTCGTGCACCATCGTGTGGTTCGTGACCGTCTTCACGAATTCGGCCTTCTGCTGCGCGTTCGGCAGTTCGCCGTTCAGCAGCAGGTAGCAGGTTTCGAGGAAGTCGGCGTTCTGCGCGAGGTTGTCGATCGGGTAGCCGCGGTAGAGCAGTTCGCCCTTGTCGCCGTCGATGTAGGTAATCGCCGAATTGCACGCCGCCGTCGACATGAAGCCCGGGTCGTACGTGAATTTGCCGGTCTGGCCGTACAGTTTGCGAATGTCGATCACATCCGGGCCAATCGTGCCCTTGTAAATCGGCATTTCGACGCTCGGCGAATTGTCGCTGAACGATAGCGTGGCTTTAACATCTGACGGGGTCATAGCACATCCTCAATCGAAGTATGGATACAGGGTTTCGATAATTGCACGCCTGGAACAGCGGACTGGCGGCGCTCAAGCGTTGCGCAGCAACTCCAGAACCCGGACCACGTCCGGGTCGGCCAGATCGCCTTCTGGTTCCTTGCGCGCGAGCAGCAAGTCCATCAGGTCGTTATCGCTCAGCTCGAGCAGGCGCGTGAGTGCGCCCACGTCGGCATCGCTGAGGTCATGCTCATATCGGCTGAAAAAACGCTCGAAAATCAGGTCGTTTTCCAGCAGGCCCCGCCGTGCGCGCCAGCGAAGACGCGCGCGGCGGAGAGGGTCGGACTGATGCGATGTTTCGGTCATGTCGGTACACCCCGCGCCGCGCCCGGGCGCACTGACCGCCCTCTCGGGGGCAGCGCGCGCCAGGGAGCGCGGAGCTCATTGAGACTAGACAGCGCGGCGAACCATCAATTCCTTGATCTTGCCGATTGCCTTGGTCGGGTTAAGGCCCTTCGGGCAAACGTCGACACAGTTCATGATCGTGTGGCAACGGAACAGACGGTACGGATCTTCCAGGTTGTCGAGGCGCTCGCCGGTTGCCTCGTCGCGGCTATCCGCGATGAAGCGGTAGGCTTGCAGCAGACCAGCCGGGCCGACGAACTTGTCCGGATTCCACCAGAAGCTCGGGCACGACGTCGAGCAGCTCGCGCACAGAATACATTCGTACAGGCCGTCGAGCTCGTCGCGTTCTTCCGGCGACTGCAGACGTTCCTTTTCCGGCGGCGGCGTATCGTTGATCAGGTACGGCTTGATCGAGTGATACTGGTTGAAGAACTGCGTGAAGTCGCAGATCAGGTCGCGCACGACGGGCAGGCCCGGCAGCGGACGCAGCACGATCTTCTGCGGCAGGTCGTTCAGGTTCGTCAGGCACGCGAGGCCGTTCTTGCCGTTGATGTTCATTGCGTCCGAACCGCACACGCCTTCGCGGCACGAGCGACGGAACGACAGGGTTTCGTCGAGCGCCTTCAGCTTGATGAGCGCGTCGAGCAGCATGCGTTCGTGCGAGTCGATTTCGATCTCGTACGTCTGCATGCGCGGAGCGGCGTCCTTGTCCGGATCGTAGCGGTAAATTTCAAATGTACGCTTGGCCATTTCTCTGAATTCCTTTGACTTGTGCCTTAGAAGGTACGCGCTTTCGGCGGAACCGATTCGACGGTCAGCGGCTTCATGTGAACCGGCTTGTAGTCGAGGCGATCGCCTTCGCTAAACCACAACGTATGGCGCAGCCAGTTTTCGTCGTCGCGATGTTCGAAGTCGTTCTGCGCGTGCGCGCCACGGCTTTCCTTGCGCGCTTCGGCGGAGACCATCGTGGCGCGTGCCACTTCGATCAGGTTCGCCACTTCGAGCGCTTCGATGCGAGCCGTGTTGAACACCTTCGACTTGTCCTTCAGATGGATGTTGTCGACGCGTGCCGCCACTTCACGGATGGCCTCGACGCCTTCGGACAGCAGAGCCGAGGTACGGAACACACCAGCGTGCTTCTGCATCGTGCCGCGGATGTCGTTCGCGACCGACTGCGCGTACTCGCCCGACGACGAGTTGTCCAGCTTCGCCAGACGCGACAGCGCGAAGTCGGCTGCATCGGCCGGCAGCGGCTTGTGTTCCTTCAGTTCCTTCACGTGCTTGACGATGTGGTTGCCGGCAGCGCGGCCGAACACCACGAGGTCGAGCAGCGAGTTCGTGCCGAGACGGTTCGCGCCGTGCACCGACACGCACGAGCATTCGCCCACTGCGTAGAAACCGTTGACGACTTCTTCGGGGCCGCGCGGCGTCCCGACGACCTGGCCGTTGATGTTCGTCGGAATACCGCCCATCTGGTAGTGGATGGTCGGCACGACCGGAATCGGCTCTTTAATGCAGTCGACGTTCGCGAACTTCAGCGCGATTTCGCGGATCGACGGCAGACGCTTCATGATCGTCTCGGCGCCGATGTGCGACAGGTCGAGCAGCACGTGATCCTTGTTCGGACCGACGCCGCGGCCTTCCTTGATTTCCTGGTCCATCGAACGCGAGACGAAGTCGCGCGGCGCCAGATCCTTCAGCGTCGGCGCGTAGCGCTCCATGAAGCGTTCGCCGTTCGAGTTACGCAGAATACCGCCTTCGCCGCGCACGCCTTCGGTGATCAGCACGCCCGCGCCGGCCACGCCGGTCGGGTGGAATTGCCAGAATTCCATGTCCTGCAGCGCGATGCCCGAACGGGCCGCCATGCCGAGGCCGTCACCGGTGTTGATGAACGCGTTGGTCGAGGCCGCGAAGATCCGGCCCGCGCCGCCCGTGGCGAACAGCGTGGTCTTGCCTTCGAGGATGTAGACGTCGCCGGTTTCCATTTCCAGCGCGCTCACGCCGAGCACGTCGCCGTCGGCGTCGCGGATCAGGTCCAGCGCCATCCATTCGACGAAGAATTGCGTCTTGGCAGCAACGTTCTGCTGGTACAGCGTGTGCAGCAGCGCGTGACCGGTACGGTCAGCCGCCGCGCAGGCGCGTTGCACCGGCTTTTCGCCGTAATTCGCGGTGTGGCCGCCGAACGGGCGCTGATAGATCGTGCCGTCCGCGTTACGGTCGAACGGCATGCCGAAGTGTTCGAGTTCGTAGACGGCGTTCGGTGCTTCACGGCACATGAATTCGATCGCGTCCTGGTCGCCGAGCCAGTCGGAGCCCTTGATCGTGTCGTAGAAGTGGTAGTGCCAGTTGTCTTCGCTCATGTTGCCGAGCGAAGCGCCGATGCCGCCCTGGGCCGCGACCGTGTGCGAACGCGTCGGGAACACCTTGGACAGCACGCAGACCGACAGACCGGCACGCGCGAGTTGCAGCGACGCGCGCATCCCCGAGCCGCCCGCGCCGACGATGACGACGTCGAAGCGGCGACGCGGCAGAGAATTCTTGATTGCAACCATGCTTTTATACTCTCCAGAGAATCTGCGCAGCGTAGCCCGCACATGCGAGCAGCCAGAGGATCGTCAGCACCTGGAGGACGAGACGCGTGCCAACGGGCTTCACGTAATCCATCCAGATGTCACGGATACCAACCCACGCGTGGTAGAACAGCGAGAGAAGCGTGACGAACGTGGCGAGCTTCATCCACTGCGTCGCGAAGATCGACGCCCAGCCGTCGTACGAAAAGTCGCGCGCGAGGAAGAACCACGCGAGCAGAATCACCGTGTACACCGCCATCACGCAGGCGGTGACGCGTTGCGCGAGCCAGTCGCGCAGACCGTAATGCGCGCCGACGACGAGACGCTTCGAACCGATTCGGTTATTGGCTGACATTTTTTAGAATGCTCCGAACAGTTTTGCCGCGAATGCGATGGTAAGCAGCGACGACACGACGATCACCACGATGGAGGTCGATTTGCCCTTCTCTTTCGACACGGCATCATGATTCGTATCCATCACGAGGTGACGGATGCCGGCGCAGAAGTGGAACAGGAAGGCCCACGCGAGAACCAGCGTGATCAGCTTGACGATGATGTTGGAGAGGAAGCCTTTGAATACTTCGAAGCTCAGTTCGGAAGTCAGGCTCTGATCGAAGAGGAACAGCAGGAACGGAAGGAAGAGAAACAACAAGGCACCGCTCACGCGATGCAGAATCGACACGCCCGCCGCCAGCGGGAAACGGTATGCCGTCAGTATTTGCCCAATACCGATGTTCCGGAATTCCGGCCTCGGTTTTTTTACGGCTTCTGCCATGCTAGACCCCTTACTATGTAGTCACACTAATCCGCAATTTTAGCGCCTTTTTATATCGCGCTGCAGCGAAAACCACGCTAGGTCCTTTGCTGCGCGCGCAATGAAAGCGCCTTCCGATCGGCGCGCGTGTGGGACGCCGCGCCTCGTTTCAGCCCGATTCAGCTCAGATCGTTCTGATAGTAATACCCGGTTGTGACATACCAACCTCGCCGGACTTCGACCGGTCGGTCCCCATAGGTATAGGACACGCGCTCGACCGACAGCAACGGAAAACCCGCCGGCACATGCAGCAGGTCCGCCACGGAAGGCTCCGCCGCGACCGCGCGGATTTTTTCCGTCGCGCGAATCATGCGGGTACCGAATTCCGTCTCGAACATCGCGTAGAGGGGACCCTTGTACTCCGACAGCCGCTCGAGCGTGAGCCCGCGGAACACGACGCCGGGCAGCCAGATTTCGTCGAGCACGGTGACTTCGCCGTCGAACTGCAGCAAACGCTTGATCAGCACGACCGGATCGGCCGGCTTCAGATCGAGCTGCCGCGCGATTTCCGCCGATGCGCGCAGCCGCCGGCATTCGAGCAGACGGCTCACGTGCGGATGCTCGGCGCCGTCGTCGGCGAGCAATCTCAGGAAACGGAACTGCGCGCGCTCTTCGTTGTGCGTTGCAACGAATGTGCCCTTGCCCTGGCGGCGCACCAGCAGGTTGTCGGCGGCGAGTTCGTCGATCGCCTTGCGCACCGTACCCTGACTCACCTTGAAACGCGCGGCCAGTTCGACTTCACTAGGAATGATCTCGCCCGGCTTCCATTCGCCGCTTTCGAGGCTCTGCGTAATCAAGCCCTTGATCTGCTGATATAAGGGGCTGAAGGTAGGCGAAGCGGCAGCGGAAACAGCGGATACGCCTTCGCCGGCGGCCCCTTGGCCATTCGGGTTCACAGGATTCGCCGGGTTCGAATTCATGCGCGCATTTCATCATAAAGGGCTGGGACACGTCTAGGGTTTTCCCCGCGATAGATGTGTCTTATATAAGACATAAGATACTGTTGACTTTGTCTGTTTCGACTCCTACACTCCTTGTCGAGCAAGGGTTTGCGGGATTTTGCGGCGGCTGTTTGATGCAGCGCCGCGACGCTCCGGCAGCCACTCTGCACCATGCCGTCCCCTACGCAGTCCAGGTTTCGATTCGCCGCCATCCGTTGCATTCGCGCGCTGTCTCCGTGTTGCACCCGCTGGCCCGACGCTTGCCGAAACGCGCTGTTTGCAGGAGCCCGCACCGTGCAGTTGCGGCCCCGGCCCGGCGTAAGCCCTGGGCCATCCCGTCCCGCTCCGCAGTACAGCTTTCCGGCACGGCGGTCTTGCCGTAACGCGCCGCCCGGTCTCGCCAATTCCGAGCCCGCACGCGAACAGTGAATTCCGCCGTGTTTCATCACGCTTCGCTGAACGCGCATATAGAATGGCGTTTTTCCTAGCGTCTAACGCATCGTCCTGGAGATTTCTCAATGGCTAAGCCCGCAAAGCGCGTTGCCGTCACCGGCGCCGCAGGTCAAATCGCTTACTCCCTGCTATTCCGCATCGCCAATGGCGACCTGCTCGGCAAGGACCAGCCGGTGATCCTGCAACTGCTCGATCTGCCGCAAGCGCAAGCCGCCGTCAAAGGCGTCGTGATGGAACTGGATGATTGCGCATTCCCGCTGCTGTCGGGCGTCGTGATCACGGACGACCCGAAGGTCGCGTTCAAGGACGCCGACATTGCCCTGCTGGTCGGCGCGCGTCCGCGTTCGAAGGGTATGGAGCGCAAGGATCTGCTGTCGGCCAACGCCGAAATCTTTACGGTTCAGGGCAAGGCGCTGAACGATGTCGCCAGCCGCGACGTGAAGGTTCTGGTGGTCGGCAACCCGGCCAACACGAACGCATACATCGCCATGAAGTCGGCGCCGGATCTGCCGAAGAAGAACTTCACCGCGATGCTCCGTCTGGACCACAACCGCGCGCTGTCGCAACTGGCCGCCAAGTCGGGCAAGCCGGTCGCGTCGATCGAAAAGCTCGCAGTGTGGGGCAACCACTCGCCGACCATGTACCCCGACTTCCGCGTTGCAACGGCTGAAGGTCAGGACCTGACCAAGCTGATCAACGACGAAGAATGGAACCGCAACACGTTCATCCCGACCGTCGGCAAGCGCGGCGCGGCGATCATCGAAGCGCGCGGCCTGTCGTCGGCGGCATCGGCGGCTAACGCTGCGATCGACCACGTGCGTGACTGGGTGCTCGGCACGAACGGCAAGTGGGTCACGATGGGCATCCCGTCGGACGGCTCGTACGGCATCCCTGAAGACATCATCTACGGCGTGCCCGTGACCTGCGAAAACGGCGAGTACAAGCGCGTCGAAGGTCTGGCAATCGACGCGTTCTCGCGCGAAAAGATGGACGGCACGCTGCAGGAACTGCTGGAAGAGCGCGACGGCGTTCAGCACCTGCTCGGCTAAGCATCTGATGCCGATGAACCGGAACTCCGAAGCGTCAGCGCGGCGGGTTCCGGTTTTTTTCGTGTGAATGGCCGTGCGATCATCGCCATTCGCCTCTGATTCGAACGTGCTTTGCCGTTGCCCGACGGCACTCGCGCAGAGCACGCCCGAATCCGACATCCTTAATTTTCACCACGCCCCACACGCCGAAGATGCGCGTTCTCACACCCGCCGAAGTGCTGTTTGAGGGCGAAGCGCCGCCCGCTGTGCTGCCTGCCTGCGATCACTACGCGGGCAGCGAAAAGCTGATGCTGAAGTCGCTCGCGTTACAGCAGCAACTCGGCCCGGTGTTCGATATCACGCTCGATTGCGAAGACGGCGCGCAGGTCGGCCGCGAGGCCGAGCACGCGGAACTGGTCGCATCGCTACTGGGCACCGAGCATGACCGCTTCGGCCGCGTCGGCGTGCGCATCCACGACTTCGCTCACGCGCACTGGCGCGACGACGTACGCCTCATTCTGCGCGCCGCAAAGCGAGCACCCGCTTACATCACGCTGCCGAAAATCCGCAATGTTCACGATGCCGCCGAAATGATCGCGTTCATCGAGGCGACGCGGCGCGAGCTCGGCCTCGCGCAGCCGGTGCCGGTGCAGTTGCTGGTCGAAACCCACGGCGCGCTTACACGTGTGTTCGAACTCGCGGCGCTGCCGGGCGTCGAGGCGCTGAGCTTCGGCCTGATGGACTTCGTCTCCGCGCACGACGGCGCGATCCCCGATACCGCGATGCGCTCGCCGGGCCAATTCGATCATCCGCTCGTGCGGCGCGCGAAGCTCGAGATTTCGGCGGCCTGCCATGCGTTCGGCAAGGTGCCGTCGCACAACGTCAGCACCGAAGTGCGCGACATGAGCGTGGTCGCGAACGACGCACAGCGCGCCCGCAACGAGTTCGGCTACACGCGCATGTGGAGCATCCACCCCGCGCAGATAGAGGCGATCGTCGCCGCGTTCGCGCCGCGCGACGAAGAAATCGCGACGGCCACCGAAATCCTGCTGGGCGCGCAGTCCGCGCATTGGGGCCCGACGCGTCACGGCGATACGCTGCACGACCGTGCGAGCTACCGCTATTACTGGTCGGTGCTGCGCCGCGCGCAAACCACCGGCCGCGCTGTTCCACAAGAAGCGGCGCCGCTTTTTGCGCAAGTGGGCGCCAACTGACACTCGGTGGCATAAGCGACGCGTTTTTCAAACGGCAGCGATGAGCCGGCACACAGGAGAAGGCGGAACATGAGCGAGACGACGCAAGCCGCTGGCGCAACAGGCGGCAACGAAACGCAAAGCGGCTTCAAGCCAAAAAAATCCGTCGCGCTGTCGGGCGTGACCGCGGGCAACACCGCGCTGTGCACGGTCGGCAAGACCGGCAACGATTTGCACTATCGCGGCTATGACATTCTCGACATCGCCGAGGCGTGCGAATTCGAGGAGATCGCTTATCTGCTGGTCCACGGCAAGCTACCGACCCAGGCCGAACTGACCGCGTACAAGACGAAGCTGAAGTCGATGCGCGGCCTGCCGGCCAACGTAAAAGCCGCGCTCGAATGGATTCCGGCCGCCGCGCATCCGATGGACGTGATGCGCACCGGCGTGTCGGTGCTCGGCACCGTACTGCCCGAGAAAGACGATCACAACCTGCCCGGCGCGCGCGATATCGCCGACAAGCTGATGGCCTCGCTCGGCTCGATGCTGCTGTACTGGTATCACTACTCGCACAACGGCAAGCGCATCGAGGTCGAAACCGACGACGATTCGATCGGCGGTCACTTCCTGCATCTGCTGCATGGCGTCGAGCCGTCGAAGGCGTGGGTCGATGCGATGCACGTGTCGCTGAACCTGTACGCGGAGCACGAGTTCAACGCGTCGACGTTCACCGGCCGCGTGATCGCGGGCACGGGCTCGGACATGTACTCGGCGGTCACCGGCGCGATCGGCGCGCTGCGCGGCCCGAAACACGGCGGCGCCAATGAAGCCGCGTTCGAAATCCAGTCGCGCTACCAGACGCCTGACGAAGCCGAAGCCGACATCCGCCGCCGCGTCGAGAACAAGGAAGTCGTGATCGGCTTTGGCCATCCGGTCTACACGATCTCGGACCCGCGCAACAAGATCATCAAGGAAGTCGCGAAGAAGCTGTCGAAGGAAGCGGGCAACACGAAACTGTTCTCGATCGCCGAACGGCTCGAATCGGTGATGTGGGACGCGAAGAAGATGTTCCCGAACCTCGACTGGTTCAGCGCGGTGTCGTATCACATGATGGGCGTGCCGACCGCGATGTTCACGCCGCTGTTCGTGATCTCGCGTACGGCAGGATGGAGCGCGCACATCATCGAGCAGCGCGTCGACAACAAGATCATTCGTCCGAGCGCGAATTACACCGGACCCGAGAATTTAAAGTACGTGCCGCTAAATAGGAGAAAATAGCGATCGCTGCGCGCTCCACAGCGCGTGCAGTTCAACCCGCGCGGCCGCCGGACTGGTCGTCCGCGCACTGTTTAACTGATTTTGATAGAAAGGTTTTCTCCATGAAAAAGCTGATGATCGCCGCCATGATTGGCGCCCTGTCCACGACGATGCTGACCGTCGCGACTGACGCCACCGCTGCGGACACGGCCACCACCACGAAGAAGCCGGCCACCAAGGCCGTCGCGAAGCGCCCGGAGCCGCACCGCCTGATCAAGCGCAAGCCGAATCCGGCGAAGGAAGCGAAGGTCGATCCGATCCCGGAAGGCGCTGAAAAGTGGGCGTGCAAGGACGGCCTTGCTTTCGAAATGAAAGGCGACATGAAGCGTGACCAGATTGTCACGGTTCACTGGGCGAACAAGAACTACAACCTGCCGCGCGAACCGACCACGACGGGCGCCGACCGCTTCCACGACGCAGCATCCGGTATGGACCTCGTCGTGATCCCGACGAAGGCCATGCTGTTCCAGGACAAGGACAGCTCGCGTCTCGCCGACGAGTGCAAGACGGTCGCCATGGAACAGGGCGCGCCGGCTGCAACGCAATCGAACGCGATCAACAAGACCGGCAACTGATTTTCGCCGCTAGGGAAGCCCCCGATGCCCGCCCCGATCTCCAACGTACGACCCGCCCCGGACGCCGTCCTGGTCGAGATCGTCGACTACGTGCTGGATTACCGGATCGACAGCGCGCTCGCGCTGGAAACCGCGCGTCATTGCCTGATCGACACGCTCGGTTGCGGACTCGAGGCGCTTACCTACCCAGCCTGCACCAAGCTGATGGGACCGATCGTGGCAGGCACGATCGTCCCCAACGGCGCGAAGGTGCCGGGCACGTCGTTCCAGCTGGACCCGGTTCAGGCCGCCTTCAACATCGGCGCGATGATCCGCTGGCTCGATTTCAACGACACCTGGCTCGCCGCCGAATGGGGCCATCCGTCCGATAACCTCGGTGGCATTCTCGCGACGGCCGACTGGCTCTCGCGCACCGCCATCGCAGCCGGCAAAGCGCCGCTGACGATGAAAGACGTCCTGATCGCCATGATCAAGGCGCACGAAATTCAAGGCTGCATCGCGCTCGAGAACTCGTTCAACAAAGTCGGGCTCGATCATGTGCTGCTCGTCAAGCTTGCGTCGACCGCCGTGGTCGGCCAGCTGATCGGCCTTACGCGCGACGAGCTGATCAACGCGATATCGCAGGCGCTCGTCGATGGGCAGGCGCTGCGCACCTACCGTCATGCGCCGAACACCGGTTCGCGCAAATCGTGGGCCGCCGGCGACGCGACCTCGCGCGCCGTGCGCCTCGCGCTGATCTCGAAGACCGGCGAGATGGGCTATCCGTCGGTGCTCAGCGCGAAAACGTGGGGCTTCTACGACGTGCTGTTCAACGGCAATGCGTTCCAGTTCCAGCGTCCGTACGGCTCGTACGTGATGGAAAACGTGCTGTTCAAAATCTCGTTTCCGGCCGAGTTCCACGCGCAAACCGCCGTGGAAGCCGCGCTCGCGCTGCATGTGCAGCTCGCCGCGCAGGGCCGGCGCGTCGAAGACATTCGCCGCATCACGATCCGCACCCACGAAGCGGCGATTCGCATCATCGATAAAAAGGGTCCGCTAAACAATCCGGCTGACCGTGATCATTGCATCCAGTACATGATCGCGGTGCCGCTGATTTTTGGCCGTCTGACGGCTGCCGATTACGAAGATTCAGTCGCGCAGGACTCGCGGATCGATGCATTGCGCGCGAAGATGGAATGCGTCGAAGACCCACAGTTCACGAAGGACTATCACGACCCGGAGAAGCGTTCGATCGCCAACGCACTGACGCTCGAATTCAACGACGGGTCGAAGTTCGGTGAAGTCGTAGTCGAATACCCGATCGGTCATAAGCGCCGTCGTGAAGACGGTATTCCGTTGCTGGTCGAGAAGTTCAAGACCAACCTCGCGCGGCGCTTTCCGGTCAAGCAACAACTGGCGATTCTCGACGTATCGCTCGACCAGGCCAAGCTCGAAGCGACGCCGGTCAATGAATACGTCGATCTGTACGTCATCTAGGTTGAGTACTGTAGTTCCGCGATCCAAACCAAGGAAAACACCATGGCCCACAACCTCCACAAAACGCTCAAGGAATTCGACAGCGGTTCCGGCAAAGGCAAGTTCTACTCCCTGCCGCAACTCGGCAAGGCTCTGAACCTCAAGATCGACCGCCTGCCGGTCTCGATCCGTATCGTGCTGGAATCGGTGCTGCGCAACTACGACGGCAAGAAAGTCGCCGAAGAACATGTCACGCAACTCGCGAACTGGAAGCCGACCGCGGCGCGCGTCGACGAAATTCCGTTCGTCGTGTCGCGCGTCGTGCTGCAGGACTTCACCGGCGTGCCGCTGCTCGCCGACATCGCCGCGATGCGCGGCGTCGCGAAGGCCGTCGGCAAGAACCCGAAGTCGATCGAGCCGCTGGTGCCGGTCGATCTGGTCGTCGACCACTCGGTGCAGATCGACCACTTCCGCGAGAAGAACGCGCTCGACCTGAACATGAAGCTGGAATTCCAGCGCAACAACGAGCGCTATCAGTTCATGAAATGGGGCATGCAGGCGTTCGACACGTTCAAGGTCGTGCCGCCGGGCGTCGGCATCGTTCACCAGGTGAACCTCGAGTACCTCGCGCGCGGCGTGCACAAGAAGGCCGACGGCGCGGACACCGTGTACTACCCGGATTCACTGGTCGGCACGGACAGCCACACGACGATGATCAACGGCATCGGCGTGGTCGGCTGGGGCGTGGGCGGTATCGAAGCCGAAGCAGGCATGCTCGGCCAGCCGGTGTACTTCCTGACGCCGGACGTCGTCGGTGTGCACCTGAAGGGCAAGCTGATCGAAGGCGTGACTGCGACCGACCTAGTACTGACGATCACCGAACTGCTGCGTAAGGAGAAGGTCGTCGGCAAGTTCGTCGAGTTCTTCGGCGAAGGCACGCGCTCGCTGTCGGTGCCGGACCGTGCGACGATCGGCAACATGGCGCCGGAATATGGCGCAACGATGGGCTTCTTCCCGGTCGACGAAAAGACCATCGACTTCTTCCACGGCACGGGCCGCACGGACGCGGAGATCTCCGCGTTCGAAAACTACTTCAAGGCGCAGGAGCTGTTCGGCATTCCGGGCGAAGGCGATATCGATTACACGAAGGTCGTCACGCTGGATCTCGCGACGGTCGCGCCGTCGCTGGCAGGCCCGAAGCGCCCGCAGGACCGCATCGAGATCGGCCACGTGAAGTCGACCTTCACCGACCTGTTCTCGAAGCCGGTCGCCGAAAACGGCTTTGCGAAGAAGGCCGCCGATCTCGACGCGCAATACACGACCAGCAACGGCGTCGACGTCAAGAACGGCGACGTGCTGATCGCCGCGATCACGTCGTGCACGAACACGTCGAACCCGAGCGTGCTGCTGGCCGCCGGTCTGCTTGCGAAGAAGGCTGTCGAAGCTGGCCTGACGGTCGCTCCGCACATCAAGACGTCGCTCGCTCCGGGGTCGCGCATCGTCACCGAGTACCTGACGAAGACCGACCTGCTGAAGTACCTCGACAAGCTCGGCTTCACGCTGGCCGCTTACGGCTGCACGACCTGTATCGGCAACGCGGGCGACCTGACGCCGGAACTGAACGACGCGATCACGAAGAACGACATCGTCGCGGCAGCGGTGCTGTCGGGCAACCGTAACTTCGAAGCGCGTATCCACCCGAACATCCGCGCGAACTTCCTCGCGTCGCCGCCGCTGGTAGTCGCGTACGCGATCGCCGGCAACATCACGCGCGACCTGATGACCGAGCCGGTCGGCAAGGGCAAGGGCGGCAAGGACGTCTACCTCGGCGACATCTGGCCGACCAGCGAAGAAGTCAACGCGCTGCTGAAGTACGCGATGGATGCCGACGCGTTCCGCAAGAACTACTCGCAGCTCACGAAGAAGGGCGATCTGTGGAGCAAGATCGAGGGCGAAGAAGGTCAGGTCTACGACTGGCCGAAGTCGACCTACATCGCCGAGCCGCCGTTCTTCGGCAAGGACTTCTCGATGACGCCGGCTTCCAGCATCGCGCCGGTCAAGGGCGCACGCGCGTTGGGCATCTTCGGTGACTCGGTCACGACCGACCACATCAGCCCGGCAGGCTCGATCAAGGAAGACTCGCCGGCAGGCCGCTGGTTGAAGGAAAACGGCGTGCAAAAGGCCGACTTCAACAGCTACGGCTCGCGGCGCGGTAACCACGACGTGATGATGCGCGGCACGTTCGCGAACGTCCGTATCAAGAACCTGATGATCCCGGCGAAGGCGGATGGCTCGCGCGTCGAAGGCGGCCTGACGATTCACCAGCCGAGCGGCGAACAGCTGTCCATCTATGACGCAGCGATGAAGTACATCGGCGCCGATACGCCGACCGTCGTGTTCGCGGGCGAAGAGTACGGCACGGGCTCGTCGCGAGACTGGGCGGCCAAGGGCACGCAACTGCTGGGCGTGAAGGCTGTGGTCGCACGCAGCTTCGAGCGGATCCATCGTTCGAACCTGGTCGGCATGGGCGTTCTGCCACTGCAGTTCAAGGGCTCGGATAGCGTGCAGTCGCTCGGCATCACCGGCGAAGAAACGTACGACATCGAAGGCCTCGGCGACGACTTCAAGCCGCAACAGGAAGTCACGCTCGTGATCCACGGCCAGGACGGCGACAAGCGCGTTCCGGTGCTGCTGCGTATCGACACGCCGATCGAAGTCGACTACTACAAGCACGGCGGGATTCTGCCGTTCGTGCTGCGCTCGCTGCTGGCTGCTTAAGCCTCGCGGCAACGCATACAGCCTCGCTGTTTTGCAGGGGCTGCGTCCTGTGGAGGGCGCAGCCGACTTTGAAGCCCGACCTCAGGTCGGGCTTTTTTTTATCGGCTCGCCGAACGCCACGGCTCACGCGCCGCGCCGCGACTCCTCCATCACTTCAAGCCGAAATCGACCCGCGTCGTCGCACCCTTGTCCTTGATGTCGTCGGCATTCATCTTCGGCGCGACGATAAACACGCGGCTGCTGTCGATCTTGCCTTGCAGGTACTGCTGCACACTCTGCGCGCGCCGCTGCGCGAGTTGCCGCAAGCTCGCGTCGTCGATCGGCGCGTTGGCCGCGAGCGCGCTCTTCATGTCGTCGTCGGGCAGCGTCTTCGTCATGCCGATGAAGTTGTGCGGCTTCTTGAAGTCGGAGGACTTGTAGGCCTTGGTCAGATATTTGTCGTAGTCTTTCTGATCGACCGTGACCGTCGATGGATCGACGCTCTCACCATTACCCACCGTGTCCTTGATCTTCTGCCGCTTGACCATCTGATCGACGTACTGCGTGCGCAGCGCCGGCTCGTCGACCTTCGGATCGACGCGTCCGATCAGGTCCATGCGGATCGACGGCTTGTCGGTGAGCGCCTTCACGATCGTGTCGAGTTTCTGCTTGTCGGCATCGGTGAGCGTCGCCGAGCCGGCCTCGAATTCGACGTAACCGAGGTCCTCACCATTGCCGCCGAACGCGTGCGCGATCAGCGAGAACGGCGCGGTCACCGCCTTTTCGAGCAGATTGAGCACCGCATGCCAGATCAGCCCGCCGATGCTGAACTCGGGGTTCGACAACGAGCCCGACACTGGCAGGTTCACGTCGATCTCGCCGCGCGAGTTCTTCAGCAGCGAGATCGCGAAACGCACCGGCAGTTTGGTCGCGGTGTCGTTGTCGATGTGATCGCCGAATGTCAGTTGATCGATGAACAGGTGGTTGTTCGCGTTCAGCTGGTCGTTCTCGAGCTTGTAATGCAAATCGACGTTGAGCTTGCCCTTCGTGATCGGATAGCCCGCGTATTTCGCCGAATACGGCGTCAGGTTGGTCAGCTCGATGTCGTGCGCGCTCGCGGTCAGATCGAGCGCCGGTTTCGCGATCAGCGGATTGATGGTGCCGCGGATCGTCAGCGGACCGTTGGCCGCGAGCTTCGCGGCCACGTCGACCGGCGCGGGCGTCGTCGATTCCGTACCGAACGCGCCGATCGTGCCCTGAATGGCGACAAGGTTCGCCGTGTAGTTCGGCTTGACGAAGTTGTCGGTATAGGTCACGCGGCCCTGCTGCAACACCAGTTGCCCGAAGTGCATCTTGACCGGGTTTGCTGGCGGCCTCGCGGCCGTGGCGCTGGCGACGGCCGTGGCGGCAGGCTTGCCGGCCGTTGCGGCAGATGCCGCGACCGGCGCCGACGCCGCGACTGCCTCAGATACCGCCTCGGGCGTCAGCGGAATCGGGTGCGAGCCGCTCTTGTCGCGCGTCAGCGACTGCGTCGTACCGCCCTCGTGCGCGACCACATCCTTCAGATTCAGCTTGCCTTGCGCGTCGAGCAGTACACGCCCATAGAACTTCGAGAACGTCACGCGGCCCGCGTCGACGACGGTGCCGTGCTCGTCGTAGTCGGCCTTCAGGTTCGACAGCGCGAGCGAGCCCCAGCCCGCGAACGGGTCCGACGTCACCTTGTCGAGCATGCGCACGGCGACGAGCGCCATGTCGCCGCGAAAGTTCGCTTTCAGCGACTTAGCCTGGGTGACCGCGAGATCGCCGTTCGCGTTCAGCAGCGCGCTCGCGAGCGTCGCGTTCAGGTTGCTGCCGAAGTACGGCTCGAACGC
Organism: Paraburkholderia sp. CI2; assembly: GCF_014201055.1. NCBI lineage: Bacteria > Pseudomonadati > Pseudomonadota > Betaproteobacteria > Burkholderiales > Burkholderiaceae > Paraburkholderia > Paraburkholderia sp. CI2. The sequence continues at coordinate 77,840 of NZ_JACHDL010000030.1, read as the reverse complement.
GGCCGCGTCGAGCTGGTTCGCGTTGATCTTGACGGCCAGCTTTAGCGGCGTCGCGGTCACGTCGCCCTTCACAGCGAGCGTGCCCTTCTTGTTCAACGTCGCCTGCAGGTCGACCGGCAGCGGACGGCCCAAGTCGTCGCTGATCTGCCGCACCTTCAGCTGCACTGGCGTAAAGCTCAGCTTGACCGGCTGCGGCGTCGTGTTGTCGGTGAAATCGGCGGTCGCGTCTTTGAGCGTCAATTCGGTGATCTTGTAGCGCCATGCGGGGCCTTCGGCCTGCGCTTGTTTCGCCGCGTGGATCGCCGTGCGCTCGGTCGCCTGTTGATGCGCCCTCGCGAGCGCATCCAGATTGATGGTGCCGTCCTTCAGGCGCTGCGCGTCGACCGCGAGACCGGTTACGTCTACGCTCGTCACGTCGGCCGTGCGCGCCGCGACGTCGACCTGTTTGACTACCACGTTGCCCTGCGCGAGCGAAATCACCGGCGTCTTGCCGCCGCGCGGCGCGAGCTTCACCGCCTGCATGTCCAGCTGCGTGTCCGCGACCGTCAGCGCCATCGGCGACTTCGACCAGTTCGCGTCGATATTCGTCGTCGCGGACAACGCACCGTCCAGCACCTGCGCGGACGTCGCGGTATCCAGATACGGCTGCAACGGCGGCAGCTTCAGCGACTTCAGATCGAGCTTCGCGCTCGCCGTCTTCGCCGCGAGGCCGACCGTGCCATCGGCGGCGAGCGAACCGCCGCTGTTCTTCAGGTTCGTGTTCAGCGTGTAGTGCGCTGGCGCCGACGCGAGCGTCGAGAAATCGGTCAGCGTAACCGCGAGGTTTTGCAGCCCGGTTTCTACCGGATGCGACACGGCTTCGTCGTGTACGTTCACGGTGCCGTCGTTGAGTGTGAAACGTTTGATCGCGACGTCGAACGGCGGGGCCGCCTTTTCGGCGGCGGCGGTTTTGGCGTTGGCATTCGCGTCCGCGGTTTCCTTTGCCGTGGTTTTTTCCGGCGCGGGCGCGAACATATGCTCGACGCTCAATACGCCGTCCTTGTCGCGCGCGAGGCTCGCGCTCGGCGCGTCGATGCGGATATCGTCGAAGTGATAGATGCTCTTCAACGGTTCGAGCGATGCCGCCGCCACATGCACGGCGCGCGCCGCGAAAAACGGCGCCTTGCCCTGATCCTGCACGTTGACGTCGTTCAGATCGACGGTGCCGGCGACGCGCAGCGACGGCGTGTCGTTCGACATCTCGAAGTTCAGCTTCAGGTCGGTGGACAGCTTGCCCGACTGCACGATCACCGGCAGCTTCGACGGCGCGTAAGACACCAGTTTCGGCACGTCGAGCTCGTCGAAGCGCAGCGACACTTCCGACTCGCGCGACGCCGCGAACGGCTTGGTCCTGCCGTCGATCGCGAGCTGACTGTCGCCGTCGATGCGCGCGCGCAGCAGCGGCTCGACGAAGATATCGGTCTTCGACGGCAGCGTCGCGATGAACGGAATGCCGAGCTTCCATTGATCGATCACGTGGCTCGTGCCGAGCAGCCGGTCGTCGAACCTGATCTGGCCGTTTTCGACGCGAATGTTGGAGACGGAGAACTGCGTCGGCTTGCTATTCGGTTTTGCCGGCTGATTCGCGAATTTCTCGATCAGGTCGCTGAAATTGAAGTGCTGCGCATCGAGGCGAACGATATGAAAGCGCGGCGAGTCGACCTGCACTTCGTCGACGATGGGCGCGCCGCGAAACAGCGAACTCCACGACGGCTTCACGATGAGCCGCGAAATATCGACGAAGTCGCCCGCGCCGCCGCGCTCGCCGATATGCACGTTGTCGGCCTCGAAACGCAGTGTGTACGGATTGAGCGCGATACGGCCGATCGACGCCGGCCGGTCGAGCTGCTTGCTCAGTTGCTGGCTGGCGATGTGGCGAATCAGCGGCGGCGCCGCGAAAAAGCCGAGCAGGCCGAACAGGACGACGAAGATCAGCAGACCGACGAGAATCCGTCGCGTACGGCGCGACTGCGCGACTGCGCGCATGGTCTGTATGGAGGAGGCTAACGATGCTTTATTGAGGCTTGCCATGCTCGATGTGGAGGAATGCGGCGGCAAGCCCGCCGCGAAAAACAGAGATCCCGCAAGCGGCAGTATAAGGCGTGAATCAATGGTTAGACAGGAATGTCAGGCCCGCCTTGACGATTCGTGCTGCTGACTGACTGGCTTTCCCGCGAACGAGATTTTCGCGAGCGTTGGATAACGAAACCGGACGGCGCGCGGTTTGCCCGCGCGCCGTTCACATCATTGCCGCACGACCGGCGGCGGCTGCCAGCTGCCGTCGGTGGCTTGCGGCTTCGGCGCATACAGGCGTAGCACCAGTTGCATGTCCGCGCGCGGTGCGGGCAGCCAGTTACCGGTCCGGCTGCGCGTCGACGACACGACCACGTCGAGCGAACCATCGCGATTGCGGCGCGCGCCATTGCGATCGCCAACCGCGAGCCGCGCCGGCGCGTTCTCGCTCAGCGCGCCATCCTTCGTATACGCGGTGATCGTCCAGAAACCGCGCACCGGCGGCAGCTGGTTCGCCGCGAAGTGGATCACATAGCGATTCGCGCCGTTCAGCGTGTTGCCGTCGCTGTCCTGCGTGACGAACGCGCGTACTTCGTCGTCCTTCGTACCGAGGCCTAACTGTGTGCTTGCCGCATACGCGCGCAACCCATAGTCGGGACCGTAGTTGCCGACGGTATCGCCGAACCAGCTCCAGCCGTTCGCGCTCAGCAGATTCGACGGCGGCGTCGCGACGCGATCGCGACCGTCGGCGAGACCGGCCGCGAGCGCATCGGATGACTTCGGCAGCTTCACAGGATCGCCCGGCGTCACGCCGAGATCGGCGAGAAATTTGAGCGCGTGCGGATCGGCCGGTGTCGGCGGATTGTCAGGCAACGCGTCGGCGAGACGACCGAAGAAGCCGCTCGCGTCGAGCGCGGCGACCTGCTGCGCCGGCGTGCCGCTCGGGCCCGCGACGCCGCTTGCGTAACCGCGCGGCGGCACCGCCGGCTCGGCGTCGCCGACGAACACGCTCAGCGGCTCCAGACGGATCGCGTGCTGCAGCTTGCGCACCGCGTTCAGATCGCGCGCGCCGTTCGACTGGATGCGCACGCTGATCCATGCATTGCGCGTCGGCACTTCGACGCGCTTTGCGCCCTTCGGCAGCTCGCCCTTCCAGCCCGGTGCGACGAACGCGATCGTCTGCGCGCGCAAGCCCTTCGCGGTGCCCGTGCCCGCGGCGAACAGTGGCCCGGTCGACCACGCGACGTTGGTCCACATGTCGAGCACGCGCGCATCGACGTAACGGCCATGCGAGTCAGGTAGCGCAAGGATCACCGGCTCGGCGGCAAGGTCGAGCCAGCCGGTCGAGTCGAGCGTGTCGAGGCTCGGCTGCGGCGGATTGGTCGCGCCGATCGGCGGCAGCGCCTGCGCGTGACGCAGCGTGTTGAAAGGTGCCTGACCCGGCTCGGTGCCGACCGCCGCATCGCGCGCGGCGCTCATCAGCACGAGCGGATAGCCGAATACGTAGGAGTCGGCGACTTCGTCCTTGATCCAGCCGGTGCGTTGTTGCGTCGCGGTGGGGGTCGACGCACAGCTGGCCAGCAGTGCCAGACCCGCGAGCGACGCGCAGGTTCGTTGAAGCAAAAACAGTTCTCGGAGATTTTTTATCATTCGTTCAGAGTGCGGAACGTGCAGTCCTATGGGGGATGCCGGTGTGCAGCGCCTGGCGCATGCGCGGTTCTCCCGAAACACTGCGCAGCGAGTCCGCGGATTGCGATTCCGACAACATCGCGTTGTATCGTATCCTTGCTAGCCAGGCAAGCACAAAGCAGGGAATTGTGGCTGACAGCGCGCAGGCGCGTCACCGATGTGACAATCGGCGTCGCTGTCACATTATGTTCCCGCGCCAACGGCTCGCGCGAGCGCGCCATGCTTTTTTGATTCGCGCATTCGTCGATCCGCCAGCTTGGCCGTTCGCCTCCACTCTTTCGTCGTCCTGCATTCGGAATACTTCAATGTACATGCCCGCCCATTTCGAAGAGAACCGTCCAGGGGTTCTTCATCGCCTGATCGCCGAGCACCCGTTCGGCGCGCTGATTACGCACGGCCCCAACGGGCTCGATGCGAATCATCTGCCGTTCGAGGCCCAGGCGGATGCGGCGGATTCGTCACGTCTGGTGCTGCGCGCGCACGTCGCGCGGGCGAACCCCGTCTGGCAGGAAGCCGCGACCCATCCCGAAGCGCTCGTGATCTTCCAGGGGCCGACCGCCTATATTTCCCCGAGCTGGTATCCGAGCAAACACGAAACGCACAAGCAGGTGCCGACCTACAACTATATGGTCGTGCATGCACATGGCAGGATCGTGGTGCATGACGATGAATCGTTCGTGCGCGGTCTCGTCGCGCGACTCACGCGCGAGATGGAAGCCGGCGAGCCGGTGCCATGGAAGATGGGCGACGCGCCCGCCGACTACATCGCGCAGATGCTCGGCGCGATCGTCGGTATCGAGATCGAGGTAACGCGGCTCGTCGGCAAATGGAAGCTCGGGCAGAACAAGGCGGCCGGAGACCGGCGCGGCGCCGCGCAAACGCTGCTCGCGCGCGACGGCGAGCAACAGAAGGCGGTGGGACAGGCGATGCTCGATGCGCCGCCGGCGTTCTGACGGCGGCCGCATAATCCGGCCTTGACCTTCCCGTCATGGGAAGGTCGATACTGGATTCACGATGCGGCCCAATGCCGCCACGAGCCTCGCCTGCCATGACCGCACTTGCCAACCCGCAGCGCCCCGCCGACGCTGCCGCTTCTTCTTCGCCCACGCGCGTCATCGAACTCGATATCGGCGGGATGACTTGCGCGTCGTGCGCGAGCCGCGTCGAAAAAGCACTGACCAAGCTGCCGGGAGTGGCGCGCGCGTCGGTGAATCTCGCGACCGAGCGCGCCCGCGTGGAGAGCGACGCGACGCTCGGGCCTCAGCAACTGGCCGATGCCGTGCGCAAGGCCGGATACGAAGCGACGCCGGTCGCGAACGCCGAGCTTGCCGCGCCAAGCGCGACGCAAACCGCGACACCCGCCGCGACGCCGGGAACCATTGAACTGGAGATTGGCGGCATGAGCTGCGCAGCCTGCGCGTTGCGCGTCGAAAAAGCGCTCGCGAAGGTGCCTGGGGTCGCGCGCGCGTCGGTCAATCTGGCGACCGAAACCGCCACCGCTCATCCGCAAGGCACCGCATCCGCCGATAGCGGCGCGCTGATCGCCGCCGTCAGGAAAGCTGGCTACGAAGCGACGTTGAGCGCGCCGCCCGCTGCTGCCGCTCCAGCCGAGACAACGGCCGCTATCGCCGCGTCCGGCGACCAAAGCGACATCCTCGACACGACCCACGCCCCCGTCGTCGACCGCAAGCGGATTCAAACCCGCCGCGACCTCGCGAGCGTCGTTGCGTCCGCGCTGCTGACGCTGCCGCTCGTCGCACCGATGTTCGGCGAATGGTTCGGCCTCCACGCGATGCTGCCAGCCTGGCTGCAATTCGTGCTCGCGTCGATCGTGCAGTTTGGATTCGGCGCGCGCTTCTATCGCGCAGCCTGGCGCGCGGTGCGCGCCGGCGCGGGCAACATGGACCTGCTGGTCGCGCTCGGCACATCGGCGGCGTACGGCATCAGCGTCTACGAACTCGCGATGCATCCGGGCGACACGATGCATCTGTACTTCGAGGCATCGGCGGTCGTGATCACGCTGGTGCGCTTCGGCAAGTGGCTCGAGGCGCGCGCCAAGCGCCAGACCACCGACGCGATCCGCGCGCTCAACGCGCTGCGCCCCGAGCGCGCGCGCATCCGCGACGGCGCCGGCGAACGCGAGGTGCCGCTCGCGCAGGTGCGGGTCGGCACCGTCGTGATCGTGCGGCCGGGCGAGCGCGTACCGGTCGACGGCGCGGTGCTCGAAGGCCGCACGCATATCGACGAAGCGCTGATCACCGGCGAAAGCCTGCCGGTGCCGAAGCAGACCGGCGACGCCGTCACGGCCGGCTCGATCAACGGCGAAGGCGCGCTCGTGGTGACGACCACCGCGATCGGCGCGGAGACGACACTGGCGCGCATCATCCGGCTCGTCGAAAGCGCGCAGGCCGAGAAGGCGCCGATCCAGCGGCTCGTCGACCGCGTCAGCGAAGTCTTCGTGCCGGCGATTCTCGCGCTCGCCGCGCTAACGCTGATCGGCTGGCTGCTCGCCGGCGCGGGCGCGCAAACCGCGATCCTGAACGCGGTCGCGGTGTTGGTGATCGCCTGCCCGTGCGCGCTCGGCCTCGCGACGCCCGCCGCGATCATGGCCGGCACCGGCGTCGCCGCGCGCCACGGCGTGCTGATCAAGGACGCTGAAGCGCTGGAAATCGCGCATCGCGTGTCGATCGTCGCGTTCGACAAAACCGGCACGCTGACGCTCGGCCAACCATCGGTAACGGCGTTCGAGCCGATCGGCGGCTTGAGCCGCGACCAAGCGCTCGCGCTTGCGGCGGCGGTGCAGCGGCATAGCGATCATCCGCTCGCGCGGGCGGTGATGCGCGCGCACGAGGCTCAGCTCGGGCAAATGGCCGGCGAACACGAGGGCGGGCCAGGCGCCACCGCCGCTCGCGCCGTCGCCGGCCGGGGCGTCGAAGCCGACGTCGACGGCCGCACGCTCGCCCTCGGCAGCCCGCGCTGGCTGCGCGAGCTCGACATCGCGCTGCCGACCGCGCTTGCCGCGCGCGCGCAGGAACTCGAAGCGGCCGGCAACACGGTGTCGTGGCTGATGACGCGCGCGCCTCACGCCCCCGAAGCGCTCGCGCTGATCGCGTTCGGCGACACGGTGAAGCCGACCGCGCGCGCGGCCGTCGCGCGGCTCGCGCAGATGGGCATCCGCAGCGTGCTCGTGACTGGCGACAACCGCGGCAGTGCGGCGAGCGTCGCGCGGGCGCTCGGCATCGACGAATTCCACGCCGAGGTGCTGCCCGACGACAAGGCCCGCGTGATCCGCGACCTGAAGATGCGCCACGCCGGCATCGTCGCGATGGCGGGCGACGGCATCAACGACGCGCCCGCGCTCGCCGCCGCCGACATCGGCATCGCGATGGCCAGCGGCACCGACGTCGCCATGCACGCCGCCGGCATCACGCTGATGCGCGGCGACCCGGCGCTCGTCGCCGACGCGATCGACATCTCGCGCAGAACGTGGCGCAAGATCCAGCAGAACCTGTTCTGGGCATTCGTCTACAACCTGATCGGCATTCCGCTGGCCGCGTTCGGCTTGCTGAATCCGATGCTCGCGGGCGCGGCGATGGCGTTTTCGAGCGTCAGCGTCGTCACCAATGCGTTGTTGTTGCGGACGTGGCGAAGCGCGCCCGACCGAACCGTCGATCGGGTGCGCTGAGCAACGCAGCAACACCTTCCGCATTCCGCCTCGTCCCTTTTTCGGGGCCGGTTTTTTGTGGCCCCTTTCAGCCTATTACGGGCTGCTTTCAGTCGCCCTAAAGCCGCCGTCTCCCGAGCCGTAAACCAGTAAATCGATGCCGTTCGCGGCCATGCCCGACGCGCGCATCGCCTGTCCCCCTTTTCGCGCCTGCCCATGAACTCTCTCTTCTTGCGCCGCGCCAGCGTCGGCGCGCGGCTTGCCGTGCTCTCGTGCGTGCTGGTCGCGTTGATTTTCAGCACCTTCGCGTGGGCGCTCGCACGCGCCGCCGGCGACCAGGTGCGCGACCAGGTGCTCGCCCGCATCGCCGAAAAAGACCGCTCGATCGCCGCGATGATCGAGCTGTTCGACAAGGCGCTGTCGGCCGAAGTCGATCGGTCGATGGCGCTGTTCGCGAGCTTCCTGCCCACCGACTTCTCGCTCGACGACACGCAGAAAGTCGACATCGGGAACACCGCGACGCCGACTTTCAAGGCCGGCGACAAGGTGCTGAATCTCGACTTCACGATTCCCGACCAGTTCCTCGAACGCAGCGGCGCGGTCGCGACCGTGTTTGCGCGCAGCGGCGACGACTTCGTGCGCGTGACCACCTCGCTGAAGAAGCAGGACGGCACCCGAGCGGTCGGCACGCTGCTCGACCGCAAGGGGCCGGCGTATGCGCCGCTGCTCGCGAACCGCTCGTACACCGGCCTCGCCATGCTGTTCGGCAAGCGCATGATCACGCAGTACCGGCCGATCGCCGACGCGAGCGGCCGCGTGATCGGCGCGCTGTTCGTCGGTGTCGACGTGGACAAGGAGATCCAGTCGGTCCAGGACGGCATCCACGCGCTGAAGATCGGCGCGAGCGGCTATTACTTCGTGCTCGACGCGTCGAGCGGCGCGGAGCGCGGCAAGCTGCTCGTGCATCCGGCCGCCGCGGGCCAGAAAGCCGACGACGCCAACGCGCCGTATCAGCGCATGCTCGACATGAAGCAGGGCGAGCTCGACTACCGCTCGGCCGACGCGACGCTCGGCGAGAGCGACGCGCGCGACAAGTTCGTGTCGTTCGTCACGGTGCCGGAGTGGCAGTGGCTCGTCGGCGGCGTCGCGCCGCGCGACGACGTGATGGCCGAGGTCGTGCGTACACGGAACACGTTTATGCTGCTCGGCCTCGTGCTGGTCGGCCTGTTCGCGATCGTGTTCCTCGTCGCGGTGCGGCGGCTCGTCAGCCGTCCGCTCGACGAAGCCGCGCGTGCGTCGGAGCGTCTCGCCGCGGGCGATCTGAGCGTGCGCGTCGCGCAGCACGGCCGCGCGCGCGCCGACGAGATCGGCCGCCTGATGCTGGCGATCGACGGCATCGGCGAAGGCCTCGCGCGCATCGTCGCGCAGGTGCGCAACGCGTCGGCCGACATGTCGGCGGGCACCGAGAAGATCGCCACCGGCAGCGGCAACATCGCGATGCGCATCGCGACCCAGGCGAGCAGCCTCGAAGAAACCGCGGCGAGCATGGAGCAGATCACGTCGACCGTGCAGCAGAATGCCGATCACGCGACCGAAGCGAACACCCTCGTCACCCACGCCGCCGACGCCGCGCTCGAAGGCGGCCGCGCGGTCGAGCGCGTGGTGTCGACGATGGGCGAGATCGGCCGCTCGTCGCAGAAGATCGCCGAGATCACGACGGTGATCGAAGGCATTGCCTTCCAGACCAACATCCTCGCGTTGAACGCGGCCGTCGAAGCGGCGCGCGCGGGCGAGCACGGCAAGGGCTTCGCGGTCGTGGCGTCGGAAGTGCGCGCGCTCGCGCAGCGCAGCGCGGCGGCGGTGAAGGAGATCGAGGGCGTGATCGCGGCGTCGAGCGCGAACGTCGACAGCGGTTTTCGCATCGCCGAAGAAGCGAGCGCGACGATGCAGGGAATCGTCACTCAGGTCGGTCAGGTCCGCGCGATCATGAGCGAAATCAATGTCGCGTCGCGCGAGCAGTCGGGCGGCATCGAGCAGGTCAACCTGGCGGTCACGCAGATCGGCGAGGCGACGCAGCAGAATGCGACGATCGTCGTCGATGCGGAAGCAGCGGCGGCCGAGTTGCGCGAGCAGGCTGCGCGGCTCGCGCAGCTGGTCAGCGTGTTCAAGCTCGAAGGCGAGCGCGGCTGACGGATCTGCTTGATGTGGACGGCGGCGGCGGACGGCGGCCGCCGCGCTCAGAACTCGACGTCCAGTTCATCGATCTCCTCGACCTCCTGACGCGCGAGCGCGATCCACTCGCGCATTTCGGGCAGCGCCATGATGCGCTGCCCGTATTCGACCATATCCGGATCGAGTTGCACGTCATAGGTCACGAAACGCGTAACCACCGGTGCGTACATCGCATCCGCGGCGGTCCGCTCGCCGAACAGGAACGGGCCGCCGTACTCCTTCAGACATTCACGCCAGATCGTCACGATCCGCTCGATATCCGATTGCGCGCGCGCCCATACCTTGAAGCCCGGGAAATGCGCCTTCAGGTTCATCGGCAGCGCCGAGCGCAACGACGCAAACCCCGAATGCATCTCGCCGCAGATAGAGCGGCAATGCGCGCGGGCGCGGATCTCGTGCGGCAACAGCGCGGCTTGCGGCTTCAGCTCGTGCAGATATTCGGCGATCGACAGCGTGTCCCAGACCTTGACGCCGTCGTGCACGAGGCATGGCACCAGAATCGACGGCGACAGCAGCAGTAGTTCGGCGCGCGTCGCGGGGTCGTCGATCGGCACCACGATTTCTTCGAACGGCAAGCCGCTGAACTTCGTCAGCAGCCAGCCGCGCAGCGACCACGACGAATAATTCCTGCTGCTGATCGTGAGCGTAGTATTTCCCATACGTGTGTCCTCCAGATCGGGCATCGCGCCGCGCGTGCCTGCACCCATGCACGCCGCGGTGCGCGCGCGCACCAAAGCGCGGCAAGGCCGGCCCATTTCGCCTATGCACGCAAGTGATATGCCGACCCACGCAGATATGACGCGACACAGGGGCAACGCGCGCCAGCGCCTGGCGCACCACTTGCTTTTATTCGAGTTCCTGTCTTTCTGGCGCATTCGAGTGAAAGTATGAATCTGTTCGCCTATCCTGCCTATCAGGCCTGCGCCGACCTGCTGCTACCGCTGCGGCACGGCGCGGCGCTGGCGAACCGTTCGCTCGATGCGTGGTCCGCATTCGCCGCTACGCCGCACGGACGCTCGCTGCGCGCGACGTGCGAACTTCTGATACTCGGCGGACTCACGCCGAAACGGCCGCCGTTCGGCATCGATAGCGTCGTCACCGAAGGCGAGCCGGTCGCGGTGGTCGAGGAAGTCGTCGCGCGCACGCCGTTCTGCTCGCTGCTGCATTTTCGCAAGGACGCCGTGCTTTCCACGCCGCAGCCGCGCGTGCTGATGATTGCGCCAATGTCGGGCCACTTCGCGACGCTGCTGCGCGCAACCGTGCGCACGATGCTGACCGAGCACGACGTCTATATCACCGACTGGCACAACCCGCGCGACGTGCCGCTCGGCGAAGGCCGCTTCGGCTTCGACGAATTCGTCCGCCACGTGATCGACTTCACCGCGGCGATCGGGTCCGGCACGCATCTGCTCGCGGTCTGTCAACCGACCGTCGCGGCGCTCGCCGCCGTCGCGCTGATGGCCGCCGACGACCATCCCGCGCAGCCGGCCAGCATGACGCTGATGGCCGGCCCGATCGACACGCGCATCAATCCGACGCGCGTCAACGAACTGGCCAGGAGCCGGCCGATCGAGTGGTTCGAGCGCAATCTGATCAGCGCGGTGCCGTTCGGGTTTGCCGGCGCGCAGCGTCGCGTGTATCCGGGTTTCGTGCAGCTGGCCGCGTTCATGGCGATGAATCCGGGCCGCCACGCCGACTCGTTCGAAACGATGTACTACGAGCGCGGCAAGGGCGATCCGCAGAAAGCCGACACGATTCGCACGTTCTACGAAGAGTACTTCGCGACGATGGATCTGACCGCCGACTTCTATCTGGAGACCGTCGACACCGTGTTCCAGCAGCATGCGCTGCCGTTACGCGCGCTCGAAGTCGAGGGGCGGCTGGTGGAGCCGTCGAAGATTCGCCGCACCGCATTGCTGACCGTGGAAGGTGAAAAGGACGATATCTGCGCAGTCGGTCAGACGCTCGCCGCGCAGGACATGTGCGATCGTCTGCGGCCGTATCTGAAGACGCATCACGTGCAAACGGGCGTCGGCCACTACGGCGTGTTCAGCGGACGTCGCTGGGAGCGGGACATTTATCCGCGCGTGCGGGCCGTGATTTACGACAATGAACCGCGCGCGGTGCTCGTCAGCTCGCGTGCGCGCCCGATCCAGCCGGTGCCCGCGGCGATTGCGGCGGAAGTCACGGCGGCCGCGCCGGTCGCGGCTGCGGTCGTCGAGGTCGAAGTGGATGCGCCCGTGGGCGGGAGCGGGAGCGGGAGCGGCAACAGTGACTCCGCGGCAGAAACGTCCGCGCAGTCCCCACGCAAGCCGCCGCCGGTGACACCCTGAGCGATCCGCTAATCAGCGGAAGCTGCTGAGGGCGAGTTTAGGCCGTTGGCCGGATCATCTGGAACATCTCGCCGATCTGCGCATAGTCGGCGCGATAACCCGCGCGCATGATCGGCTGCGCAGCGTGCGTGTCGAACAGGCCGTCCTTCAGATACGCGTCGTCGATATGCACGCCGACCACCTGGCCGAGCGACAGATAGTTGTCCATCGGCTTGCCGTCGACATCATGCAGACGCACGATCTGCAGCAGCTTGCATTCGAGCGCCGCCGGCGATTCGGCCACGTGCGGCACCGCCACGTTGCGGCCCGGCGCAGGCGTGAGCCCGGCCAATGCGAACTCGTCGACATGCGGCGCGACCGGCGCCGACGAGCGGTTCATCTGCTCCGCGAGCGGCCGGGTGGCGAGATTCCACACGAATTCGCCGGTCGCCTCGATGTTGGCGAGGCTGTCCTTGCGGCCCTCGCTGCTAAAACCAATGATCGGCGGAAAGGTCGCGAACGCGCCGAAAAAGCTGTATGGCGCAAGATTGAGCGTGCCTTCGGCATCGCGCGACGAAATCCAGCCGATCAGCCGCGGCGCGACGATCGCCTTGAAAGGATCGTGCGGCAGGCCGTGACCGGCGGCGGGGTCGTAGAAGTAGTGAGGCATGAAGTGGCTTGAGGTTGGCTTGGAGTTGATTTAGGTTCGCTTGCGACGCGTGGGGCAGTTAGCGCGAAAAGCGGCGGAGTACCAGGCACGGAACGGCTATTTATACCGCACTAGCCGCGCCCGATCACGCGCTTGCGCCCTTCCTTTACCCGCGCGATGCGCGCTTCATCCCAGTCATGAAACCCCGCGCCGCTGCGCACGCCGACACGCCCCGCGTCGACCTGCGCGCGCAGCAGATCGATCACGTCCTCGTCTTTCGCGAGTTGCGGCATCAGATGCGACGCGATGTCGACGAACGTGTCGAGTCCGCCCATGTCCGCGCCCTCGAATGGTCCGACGATGCCCCAGCGACGTCCCAGCGAAGCTTTCATCACACGATCGACGACCTCGGGCGTCGCTGCCCCCGAACGCACGATGTGCAACGCCTCGCGCAGCACCGCGAACTGCAGCCGATTACCGACGAAGCCCGGAATCGCCTTCGCGAGCACGACCGGCTCCATGCCGATCGCGCTCATCAGTCCGGCGGTTTGCCGCACGACTTCGGGCGCGGTCTCGGTGCCCGGCACGACTTCGACGAGCGGAATCATGTGCGGCGGGTTCCAGAAATGCGCGATCACGAAGCGTTCTTTCGCGCGCAGCGGGGTGGCAAGCTGGTCGGGCGGGAAGCCGCTGGTGTTGCTCGCGAGGATCGCATCATCGGCGAGCAGGCTGGTCAGCGTCGCGTAGAGGCGGTGTTTGAGTTCGAGCACTTCGGGAATCGCCTCGATCACGAAGCGCGCTTGCCCGATCGCATCGAGTTGCGCATTGGTTTCGATGCGCGCGAGCGCCGCCTGTTTGGCAGCATCGTCGATACGGCCCGCATCGATCAGTTCGTCGAGCACGGCTTGCGCTTTCGGCGCGACGCTCGCGAGTCGCGCCGGATCGACGTCGTGAACGATCGTCCGGTATCCATGCAACGCGGCCTGCGTCGCAATGCCGACGCCCATCAGTCCCGTGCCCACCACCCCTATCGCTACATCCTGTGTCGTCTTGTCCACACGCGCTCCCGCTGCCGTCGATGAAAGCCCCGAAGCATAGCGCAGCACGCGCAATACCACGGTCTGACTCGCACGCCCAAATGCGACGAAGCCGGCCTTCCCCTCGAGGGAAGACCGGCTTCGTGGACTCACGCCGCCTGTTGCGACGCCATCAGGCGCGCTTTAGTAGCGCGGGGGCGGCGTGCGGTGATCGTCGCCGCGGTGGTGCGGATCGTAGTCGCGCGGATGATGGCGCATCCACTCGTCGTGCTCCCAGTAGCGGTGGCCGTCCCAGTAACGATCGCCGTGCCAGCCGATGTTGATCGACACGCCCACCGGCATCATATGCGGTTGGCCGTACACGACAGGTGCCGGACCGTGTTCGACGATCACGCGTTCTTGCGCGAATGCGCTACCAGCCGCGACGAGTGCGCCGCCCGCGAGCAGCGTTGCGATCAGCGAGCGCGATGCCTTGCCAAAGTTTTTCATCATGACCTCCCGTCAAAGTTTTATTCCAGGCCAGCGTCCGTGTTTGCTCGGATCGTGCGATTCGCTTCGTTCGCTTCGCTTGTGAGCCGAACCAGACGCCGTACGCTTGAGACTCACTTTAGCGGCCCGGATCGCGTGAAGACGTTAGCACTTGTAAGCGAGCATTTCATAGGTGGGGCCCGATGATGGAAGCGCGGTGTCGCTTTCGCGCTTCATTCAACAAAGGTTTACGGGCAATGCTTTCATTCGACTCGCTGAATCAGCGTGAAAGCTGGTTACATTCATTTCGGCCCCGAAATAATTCGCAAGGAGTCGGACAGACACCGGAGGCCTGGCGCTGATACGTCTGGCTCGTCGCGCAATGGTGCATCGCGACAAGAGAGCCCCGAAAAACAAAAAGCCACGATCCGCATTTCGCGAATAGTGGCTCAATGAGAAGCGCACTCGAGGTGCGCGCCCGGGCGCGTTGTCGCGCGCTCGGGAGGTGCGGCTGGTTTTTAGTCCGTCAGCTTGATGCCGAACAGCGTGGCCTGCGCGCGGCGCAGACGCGCTGCTTCACGGGCACGCGCTGCGTACGAGTAGTCCGAATCCAGCGGCAGATGGGGCGACGCAAAGAGGTCGCTGACCTTTTGGAACAGTGCAAAGATGTAGCTCATGGCGACTCCCGGTAGTGACTGCATTGCTAGGGTTTTCCCTTAGTCGCGATTATAGGGGTTTTCCCTAGGGAAAAGCTAGTGCAATGCAGCAAATTTTCGCTGCTGCGGGTTGCCGCGATGTCATTGGGCCGGGAGGCGTTGCATCGCGACAACGTCCCCGATTTAGTGACTCGGCGGCCGCCGGTGCGAAGCGCGAGCGTGCCTCGCGCGCGTCGGCGTCGCGCTGGGCTGTAGGGGCGCGGCGGGGGGCGCTGCGGTGGGGGTCGTGGCGGCGGGCGCCGACGCGGCGTTCGCTGTCGCCGCATGCGCGTCGAGCAGGCTCACCATCGCCGCTTGCTGGTTCTGCATCATCTGTTCGATGCGGTGTTGCTGCGCCGTCGTCTCGCGCGTGAGGCGCATTAGCAGCAGCGTCTGCGCGATGCCGATCGCCACTGTCACCAGCAGCGCACCGACCACGATCGACAGCATCCATTTCACGCGCCGCGAATGATCGGTCGCGGCGCGGCGTTGATCGGCGATCACGCCATAAAGCGCATCGACCGTATCGGCGAACGCGGTGGCACGCGCGCGGTCGAGTTCCGGCTCCGAGCGTAGCGCGGCGGCGGCCGCGTCGGTGCGGCGCGCGTCACGCGAGGAAGTGGCGAATCCGGCGTGGTTGTCTGCGGACGAGGACCGGGGTGTCGTCAACAGCGCGGTGGCGGAGAGCTTGTCGTCCTGTTTCGTGGTCACGGCCTCTGGCGAGGCGGATTGCGTACGCGTCGCGGGCTCGTCGGCGCACTGGCTCATGCTACTGCCGTCGCTCGCAGCGGACGTTGCAAGCGAAGCCGGGGCGGTAGCCGCTGCGGCATCGCGCGATGCCGTCGCGGCTTTCGCGAACGTCGCGGCGAAACGCTGCTGCGGCTTGCCCGCGCCCGCCGTCGCAGCCGACTCCGCTTCGGCCGCCTGGCGCAACGCGGTCACGCTGCGCGCGACGGTCGCGGCGGCCATCGCCGAGCTGAGCGGCGCGGATGGCTCACGCGACGTTGCCGCGGGCTTGTCGTCGGTGTTTGCTGCGGCGTTCGGCGCTGAGCCGTCGGGGGCGCCGTTCGCGGGCTCGTTAGCGGGCTTGTTTGCAGACGCATCCGCAACCGCCATCACCGGCTCGGCGTCAAACCCGCTCAACTGCCCGTTCACCGGCATCGGCGCATCCAGCTTCGCCGCACGCGGTGCGCGGCGCGCAGTTTTGTCGAGCGACCCGTGTTCATCGAATACGCCGACCGCCTGCAGCACCACGTCCGGCAGTTCGAAGCCGTGCAGCGTGCCTTGGCGGACGTCGATGTTCATCGCCTCGAGCGTCGCGCGGGTCGGATCGTCGGGGAACAGGTCGAGCGTGCTGTCGTCGCGCGCGACGCCGCTCAGTTGCGCGAGGCGTTGCGCCGAGCGCGCCGCGCGCGCCAGCTTGTTTTCGGTTTCGGTGGAGACGGCGCCCTGGCGCTGCTTCTTCGAAGCGACGCGCGGGGGCATGGACTGCTGGGATGCTGCGGAATCTGCCATAGAGGAAAAAGCGGTCGTCGCCAGGAACGGGGCGCCGGATGCCGCTTGTCATTGCCATTGGAATATTTAGAGCCAGCATTGTCGCATGGCGCTCCGCCCGTGCCGAAGCCATTCCCCGTCGATTTGCGCCCTTTCGCGCGACTCGCGCCTTTCACGACCTCGCGTCGTCGCCCTGGAATTTCCGCACGCCGTGCCATTGCCGAAGGCGAGCGCAGCGTCGAGCATTTCGGATGCTTGACCCAAGCTGTCAGCGCGAGGCGTTTGCTTTATGCTAGGCCGCACACCGCAGCAGTCTCGGCGAGCGGAATCCTGAAACGCCGCCCTGAACGCTGCCTCGACACACTGCGCGCGTTGCGCGCCCGAACCAACCGACGATGCCAAGCACGCCCCCTCCCCCTGCTTCGACGACCACCGCCGCGACCGCGCTGCGCGAGCACTTCGCGAACCTGGTGCTGCCGATGTGGCGCGGGCCCGGCTTCAATCACGCGTTGCAGCTGCCCTACGAAGCGCTCGACGCCACCGGAGGCGAGCCGCTGCCCGCGCAACGCTATCGGGCGATGGCATGCGCGCGGCAGCTGTTCACATTTGCACAAGCGGGCGACATGGAACACGCGCGCGTGCTGTTCGATTCGCTGACCCGCACCTTTCGCGACGCCGACCACGGCGGATGGTTCTACAGCGTCGACGCGCTCGGCCTGCCGCTCGATACGACCAAGGACCTCTACACGCACGCGTTCGTCGTGTTCGCGTGCGCGGAATACGCGCGGCGCTCCGACAACCTCGACGCGCTGAAGCTCGTGCACAGCACGACCGCGCTGATCCAGTCGAACTTCGCGGCCGACGGCGACCTGTTCAACGCCGCGCTCAATGTCGACTTTTCGAAGGTCACCGCCACGCCGTTGCAGAATCCGCTGATGCACCTGACCGAAGCGTGGCTCGCCGCCTGCGAGGCGACGCGCGACAACGTCTTCGGCGCCGCGTTGCGCCGCCTCACTGGCGCGGTCGCGCGACACTTCGTGCATGCGCCGAGCGGCTGTATCGCCGAATTGCCGATCGGCGCGAGCGGCAACCGTCTGGAGCCGGGACATCAGTTCGAGTGGTACTGGCTGGTCAGGCAGGCGGGCGCGCTGCTCGACGGCACGGGGCTAACCGACGCGCTGGCGCGCGCCTTCACCTTCGCGCAGCAGCATGGCGTGGACCCGGACAACGGCGGCGTGTGCGCATCGCTCGACGAGGCTGGCAAGGTCAGCGACGCGACCCAGCGGATCTGGGCGCAGACGGAATATCTGCGCGCGCTCGCCAGTCACGACGATCCGGCCGTGCGCGCGGCGCTGCCGCAACAGATCGCACGTTTTCAGCGATGCTTTTTGCATGAACACGGCTGGTTCGAATGCAAGACATCGAGCGGCGAAGTTGCACGTACGGACATGCCGTCAACGACGCCTTATCATCTGGCCACCGCCTACGCGACGCTGCCTGTGGACGCCGAATTTCGAGCGCGAACTTAGCCGAATTTGGCCAGTGATAAATGAAGTTCGATGCTTGATCGTCTCAATAAAGTGCGGCATGCACGGAGGAATGTCCGCCGCCGGGTCGCGGCAGAAATTTTATGTCGCTGGTAAACCCTGGCGCAAAAAAGTTCTCCTCAGACGTTCTCAAAGCGCGAAAAAACATCAAAACCGGGGAATACCCGGATGCAGGTTGATTGGCGTCTGTCATAAAGACGTGATACAACTCTTCCCTCGCGCTCGCTCTCGCATTGGAGCGATTGCGGTCGCGATGCAATACACAACATTTATTTGGATCAAAAATGGCAACAGGTACTGTTAAGTGGTTTAACGATGCAAAGGGCTTTGGCTTCATCACCCCGGACGACGGCGGCGAAGACCTGTTTGCACACTTCTCGGAAATCCAGTCTTCGGGCTTCAAGTCCTTGCAGGAAAACCAGAAAGTGTCGTTCGAAGTCAAGCAAGGCCCGAAGGGCAAGCAGGCTGCAAACATCCAGCCGGTCTAAGTTCCTTCGGGTACTTTGAGACAGACTTGGACGTCACGATAGGCGCCTCTACAGGCGCTTGCGTCTAATGCAAAATGGCTCGCTTTACGCGGGCCATTTTCTATTTCTGCGTCGTTTTCAAGCGTTCGCCGCTTTAAAGCGCATGCATTCCGGTTAATGCGAATTCAGCATTTGCGACGGACATTGCTCCGCGCTGTTGCGTACGCAACACACTTTCAGAAATTTCGAACACGGAAACGGCCTGTTTCAATTGCTCGGTTTGCTGATGCAGCGAAGCCGCCGCCGCCGCGGCCTGCTCGACGAGCGCCGCGTTCTGCTGCGTCATCTCGTCCATCTGCACGACCGCCTGATTCACCTGCTCGATGCCGGTGCTCTGCTCGAGTGACGACGCGCTGATTTCGGCCATCATCTGCGTGACGCGCGAGATCGACGCCGACACATGACTCATCGCTTCGCCGGCGCGCTCGACGAGCGTCGAGCCGTCCTGAATCTCCGCGACCGATTCGCTGATCAGCGTCTTGATTTCCTTCGCCGACTGCGCGCTGCGTTGCGCGAGGCCGCGCACTTCGCCGGCCACGACCG
Organism: Paraburkholderia sp. CI2; assembly: GCF_014201055.1. Classification (NCBI taxonomy): domain Bacteria; kingdom Pseudomonadati; phylum Pseudomonadota; class Betaproteobacteria; order Burkholderiales; family Burkholderiaceae; genus Paraburkholderia; species Paraburkholderia sp. CI2. The sequence continues at coordinate 58,931 of NZ_JACHDL010000030.1, read as the reverse complement.
CGAAGCCGCGGCCCTGCTCGCCCGCGCGCGCCGCCTCGACGGCGGCATTCAGCGCAAGGATGTTGGTTTGGAACGCGATGCCGTCGATCACCGAGATGATCTCGGCGATCTTGTCCGAGCTCTGCGCGATGCCGCGCATCTTGTCGACCACCTGATTGACGACTTCGCTGCCGCGCGACGTCGCGTCAAGCGCGGTCTCGGCGAGCGCATTGGCTTCGCGCGCATGATCGGCGTTCTGGCGCACAGTCGCTGTGAGTTCCTCCATGCTCGATGCCGTTTCCTCGAGCGATGCCGCCTGGTTTTCGGTGCGCGCCGACAGATCGGCGTTGCCGGTCGCGATCTCGTTGGCGCCAAGATGGATTGAGTCGGCCGATTCGCGCACGCTCTTGACGGTGCGTGCGACGCTTGCCTGCATCGTCGCGAGGCCCGAGAACAGACGGCCGATTTCGTTGCTGCCGCGTGCGGCGATCGGTTGATCGAGACGGCCTTGGGCGATGCGCTCGAAGTGGCGGCCCGCTTCCTCGAGCGGTGCCACGACGCCGCGGCGCAGCGCCGTATAGACGGCGAGCGTGCCGGCGACGAGTACGAGCAAAATCACCACGCTGACGATGCGAAACGCCGCCACGCGCGCATCGATCGAATCGAGCGACGCGCGGCTCGCGGCGTCGCCGAATTGCCCAAAGTTGTGCACTTCCGCGAGATAAGCGTCCTGAAACGACTGCGTCGGCTGATCGAGGAAGGCCTGGATGTTGTTCGAGTCGAGATATTGCGCGAGCTCCGCGAGCGCGCCATGCAGCGTCTTGTAGCGTTCGGCGAGCGCGGCGGCGCGCGCGCTGTTTTCGTCGCTGGTCTTCTGCGCGCTCATGAAGGCCGCGAAAGACTGATCGGCGGCGGCGAGCTGTTCGCGAGCGTGCTGCACGATGTCCGTGGGCTCGGTGCCCCCGCGCACCATGCGCGTGCCGGCACGCGACAGGTTGATGCGCGCGTCCATCAGGCGCTGCGTCGTCTGGTTGACCGCGTCGACCTGCTTCAGCGCGATGTTCGACAGATCGCCGACGTCGTCGTGCGTGCGCGTCAGTGACCAGAAGCCCAACCCTACCGTGACGAGCTGGAAGACGCAGAACGCGGCCAGAACACCTAGCAGGCCGGATGCGACCTTGATCTTGCTGAACATCGTGGACACCTGGGAACAAAGGATAACGGAGGTACACCAGGGTTAACGGCAGGCCGATTGGCGGCTTGAGGCCAATTCCCGCAAAAAGCGCTCTACGTGCAGGTTTCATCGTCGATCGTCGCGATTGCGGTTGTTTTGCGCAACAATGCGCCGCTGGTCCCGCGGAATCACCTTGCGCAGCGCAGCGGCACTTCCTAGAGTGGGTAGGGACCGCGTGACGCACGCCGCGCGGATGTTTGTTGCACCGATGCACTACCCAGACCCCTGCACGAAGGAACCACGATGACCGACCTACTCGACCGGGCGCGCGGCGCACTGCACGCCCAGCCGTTCAGCATGCTGCTAGGCGCGGAGTTGATGCACGCCGGCAGCGACGAGCTCACCCTATGTCTGCCGATTCGAGATGAACTGCGGCAGCAGCATGGCTTCGTGCATGGCGGCGTCATCAGCTATCTCGCCGACAATGCGTTGACGTTCGCTGGCGCGCTGTCGCTGGGTCCGAGAGTCGTGACAGGTGAGTACAAGATCAATTATCTGCGCCCGGCAGTGAAGGGCACGCTGATCGCGCGCGCCAGCGTGGTCTATGCGGGCAGGCATCAGGCGACCTGCCAGTGCAGCGTGTTCGTGATGGAGGGGAACCGCGAGAAGCTGGTGGCGGTCGCGCAGGGCACTGTGAATCGGATTGGAGAGGACGGGGAGCAGGAGGCGGGGGCTTAAAGCCGGGACGCCATGAAAAAAGCCGCTCCTGCGCGAAACAGGAACGGCCTTTCATTTCACAGCGATATGACGGAAAGAGAAAGCGCGTTACTCCGCCGCGTAAGTCTTCTGCGTCTGCTCGCCCAGCCCTTCGATACCCAGACGCACGGTCTGCCCCGGCTTCAGAAACACCGGGTTCGGCTTCACGCCCATACCGACGCCCGGCGGCGTGCCGGTCGAGATAACGTCGCCCGGCTGCAGGCTCATGCACTGCGACACATACGACACCAGCTTCGCGACACTGAAGATCATCGTCTTCGTGCTGCCGTTCTGGTAGCGATGGCCGTCCACTTCGAGCCACAAGCCCAGGTTCTGGGGATCGGCGACTTCGTCGCGCGTGACGACCCACGGGCCGATCGGGCCGAACGTGTCGAAGCCCTTGCCCTTGTCCCACGTGCCGCCGCGCTCGATCTGCCATTCGCGCTCCGACACGTCGTTGATGACGCAGTAGCCGGCCACATGCTCGAGCGCGTTCGCTTCGTCGACATACTTCGCCGCCTTGCCGATCACGACGCCGAGTTCCACTTCCCAGTCGGTCTTCTTCGAACCGCGCGGGATTTCGATGTCGTCGTTCGGGCCGCTGATCGCGCTCGTCCACTTGTTGAAGATGACCGGTTCCGCCGGTACCGGCAGATTCGATTCCGCCGCATGATCCGCATAGTTCAGGCCGATGCAGACGAACTTGCCGATCTTGCCGACGCACGGTCCAACGCGCGGATTACCTTCGACGACCGGGAGCGTTGCCGGATCGAGCGCGCGCAGTTTCGCGAGACTTTCATCGCCGAGCCCAGCGCCGTCGATATCGCCCACCACCTTCGACAAATCGCGAATCTTGCCTTGCGCGTCGAGCAGGCCCGGCTTTTCCTGGCCTTTCGGCCCATAACGAAGCAGTTTCATCGTTGCACTTCCCTTTACGTTCAGTAGTGTCCGGTTCGTCAGTCAATCAGAATCAGTTCGACCATCCGCCGTCGATTACATGGAGTTGGCCCGTCGTGAACGACGACTCGTCGGACGCGAGATACAGCGCGAGCGCGGCGATCTCCTCCGGCTTGCCGATGCGGCCCATCGGCTGACGCGCGACGAAGGCGGCCTGCACCGCATCGAGCGACGCGCCCTGTGCCTGAGCCTGCGCGGCGATTCGCTGTTCGAGCGATGGCGAGGACACCGTGCCCGGGCAAATCGCGTTACAGCGTACACCACGCGTGACGAAATCCGCCGCGACGGACTTCGTCAGCCCGACCACCGCGGCCTTCGACGCGCCGTACGCGAAGCGATTCGGCACGCCCTTCACGCTCGACGCCGCCGATGACATGTTGATGATCGAGCCGCCGCCCTTCTCCAGCATGGCCGGCAAGAACGCGCGAATCATACGGTACATGGCCTTCGCGTTGAGGTCGAACGCGAAATCCCAGTCCTCCTCGCTGCATTCGAGGATATTGCCCGAGTGTACGAAGCCCGCGCAGTTGAACAGGACGTCGATCGTGCCGACTTCCGCGGCGAGCGCCTTGATCGCCGCGCCATCGAGCACGTCGAGCTTGCGCGCCTCGACCGGCTTGCCGGCGAGTCCGTCGATGCGGATATCGGTGGCGATCACGCGCGCGCCTTCGCGCGCGAACAGTTCAGCGGTGGCGAGACCGATACCTTGTCCCGCCGCGGTGATCAGGGCCGTTTTGCCGGCCAGTCTTTGTGTCATCTACGACTCCAGTTGAATGGGCTGCCAACGAAATCAAAGCCGATAAAACGCGGCAGCGTTCTCGCCGAACACGGCGTCGCGCTCGGCGTCGCTCAACGACGCGACGAGCGTGGTCGCCACCGAATGCCACAGCAGATAGTCGCCGTTCAGTTCGAGCACCGGCCAGTCGCTGCCCCACATCAGCCGCGCGGGACCGAACGTGTTCAGCAGATGCTCGACGTAGGGCCGCAGCGTGTCCTCGGTCCAGCCGGGCGAGGCCTCGGTCGCGAGACCCGACAGCTTGCAATGCACCTGCGGCAGCGCGGCGAGCCGCGTGATCGCGTCGCGCCATACCGGGTAGCCCGCCTGGCCGTAGCGGATCGGCGGCTTCGCGCCATGATCGACCACCATGCGCAGCGCCGGAAAACGCTGCGCGAAGATCTCGACGTATTGCACGTGACGCGCGTAGATCAGCGCATCGAACGCGAGATCGTGCGCGATCAGCGCTTCGATCGCCGGCGCGAGATCGGGGTTCGCGATCCAGCCGTCGTCGGGCAGATCCTGAAGCATCGGCCGCACGCCCTTGAACTTCGGCTCGCGCGCGAGCACCTCGATCAGATCGGGCGCGTTCGGCAACAACAGCGGCACCCAGCCGACCACGCCCGCGATCGACGGCTCGTGACGGGCGATGTCGAGCAGGTAGCGGGTTTCGTCGAGCGTCGGCGCGGCCTGCACGACCACGGTCCGCTCGATGCCGGCCTGTTCGCGCAACGGCTTCAGATCATCAGGCCCGAACGGCCGGTAGAGGATTTTCAGCTCCGGCGTCAGCCACTCGTAGTCACCCCGCGCGGGGTCCCAGTAGTGCTGGTGAGCGTCGATCGGCATGGTCGGGTCAGTCCTCGGGCGCGGGCGCACGGGGGTCGAGCAGGCCCGCGTCGCGCAATGCGGACCACAAGGCCGCGGGGATCGGCAGCTCGAACGACGCGACGTTCTCGCGCAATTCGTCGGCGCTAAGCGCGCCGGTCAGCACGGTGGCGACCGCCGGGTGCGCATACGGAAACTGCAACGCGGCGGCGGCGAGCGGCACGTCATGCGCGCGGCATACCGCCTCCAGACGCGCGACGCGCTCGATCACCTCGGGCGGCGCGGCGCCGTAATTGAACTTCAGATCGCCTTCGACGCCCCGCGCCAGAATGCCCGAATTGAACGCGCCGCCGAGCAGGATGCTGACGCCGCGCGCCTCGCAGGCGGGCAGCAGGTCGTCGAGGGTGGTCTGCTCGAGCAGCGTATAGCGGCCCGCGAGCAACGCGCAATCGATATCGCACTCGGCCATCGCGTCGAGGATCACCGCGCCCTCGTTGACGCCGAGGCCGAGCGCCTTGATTGCGCCCGTCGAGCGCAGGCGCTCGAGCGCACGGAAGCCGCCCCCTTCGGTCAGTTGCCGCCAGTAGTGCGGATGCTGGTCGCCGTGCGTGACGCGACCGATGTCATGCACGAGCAGGACGTCGATATCGATGATGCCGAGGCGCTGCTGGCTGTCCTCGAACGAACGCAGAATGCCGTCGTGCGTGTAGTCGTAGATCGCTTCGAACGGCAGCGGATTCTGCCAGCCTTCGCGGTCGTCGAATGGCGACGTGCGCGGCACGAAGCGGCGGCCGACCTTGGTCGACAGCACATACTCGCCGCGCGGATAGTGGCGCAGCGCGGCGCCGAGCCGATGCTCGGCCTTGGTGTTGCCGTAGTGCGGCGCGGTGTCGAAGTAGCGCACACCCGCGTCCCAGGCGGCGGCGATCGTCGCTTGGGCCTCCTCGTCGGACAGGTCGCGGTACAGGCCGCCGAGCGGCGCCGTGCCGAGCCCCAGTCCGCTCACCTGCAACGAGCCGCGGCCGATACGGCGCCGCTGCCCGATTTTCGATCCGATCGATGCCGACATGAGCGTGTCTCCAGATTTGTGGTCTTTTTACCATGCGGCGGCGAGGGTGCGGCGGTCACACTCCGCGCACCGCTTGGGAAGTGCATTCATTCACCAATGAACGTATTATTCATATTCGAATTTTTCCAAGTCAAGAAAACTACGCGGCGCGGATGCCTGGGTTTTCCCTGGACATAGGCCCTCCAGTTCGCGAAATGCTACGCACTCGCCCGCGCACACCAGATAATAAAAACTCCACACGGAATTCTCGGACCCTCACGATGGACGCCGAAGACAAGGACGACGACCGCTATCGCGCCCCCGCGCTGGATAAAGGCCTCGACATTCTCGAGCTACTGTCCGCGCAGAAGGAAGGACTCACGCGCGCCGAAATTACGCGGCAGCTGGGCCGCAACGCGAGCGAGATGTACCGGATGCTCGAACGCCTCGTCGCGCGCCAATACGTGGTGCGCTCGGCGGCTGGCGACCGCTACTCGCTGAGCCTGAAGCTGTTCGCGCTCGCGCACCGTCATCCGCCAATGAACCGGCTGATCGCAGAAGCGCTGCCGCTGATGCAGCGTTTCGCCGACGCGGCCGAGCAGTCTTGCCACCTCGTCGTCTACGACCGCGGCAACCTGCTGGTGATCGCGCAAGTCGACGGACCGGGCACATGGGGCATGTCAGTGCGGCTCGGTTCGCGGGTCGGCCTGATCGACACCGGTTCGGGGCGCGTGATGCTCGCGTTCCAGAGCGTCGAGCAGCGCCAGCAGATGCTGGCGGAGCACACGAAGGTGAAGGGCGAAGTGACGCTCGATCGCGACGCGCTGGAGGAGGCCTGCGAGCGCGTCCGCGCGGCGGGCTTCTGGCAGAAGGACAGCCAGCAGACCTTCGGCGTCACCGACGTGACGTTCCCGATACTCGCGCCGTCGGGACAGGCGATCGCGGTGCTGACCTGCCCGTATCTGCGGCGGATCGACGAATACGTCGCGCCGACGCTCGAAGCGGCCACCACGCTGCTGCGCGACACGGTGCAGGCGCTGTCGATGTTCCGCGAGCAGGCGGCGTGATCGGTAAGTTGCGCGGCGGCGCGCACGCGCACATGGTTTAGAATGGCGGCCCTTCCAAAATAACGCCGCATGACGGGCTCATGCGCGCGCATCGATTGAGCAATGGCCAAACTTCTGACCGATTCCGAATTCCAGCGTTTTTCCGAACTCCAGCAGAAGCAGTCGAGCTTCACGATCACCGCCGAAGAAGCCGACGAACTGCGCGACATCGTCGCCCACGCGCAGAAGCGCCGCGACGACCGCGCCGCCGCGATGCAAAGCATCGAGACCTTCATCCAGCAGTTCCACATCACGCCCGACGAGCTGTTTTCGCCCGAGCAGATCGGCGAAGCGGCGCGCACCTACGGCCTGATTCCGGCCGCGCGCAAGGAGCGCGTGCTGCCGCCGTCGCTGACGTTCAACGGCAAGCCGTACCAATGGACCACCCGTGCGCTGCCCGACGAAATTCGCGTGCCGCTGTTCGACGCGTTCAAGGGCGGTGAGTCGGTGAAAGCGTTCATTTCGACGCTGAAGGACGCGAACCGCTGCGCCGCGACGATCGCGCGGCTCGAACGCGAAACCGGCGCCGTGTATGCGCAGGCATGGCTCGACGAGCTGTCGGTCACGCGCGCGCAGGTCGATGAGGCGGCACAGAAGCTGGCGGCGTGAGGCGGTGAAGCCATGCGTTGAGCGGCCTCGCGACGTCAGCCGCTCAACGCGCCGGCTGGTTCTGCGCGGCGGACTTCGGGTCCGCCCCCGCCGTTTCGTCGAGCGCCATCCGGAAGCCGACCACACCGGGGTCATCGGTCCGCGTGATCGTGAAGCCGCTGGCCTTCGCGAGCGCGATCATCGCGGTGTTCTCGCGCAACGCTTCACCGATCAGCCAGTGCGTGCCGCGCGCCCGCGCGTACGCGATGATCCGCTGCATCAGCAACTGGCCGAGGCGCCGCCCTTTCTGATCCGAGCGCACGGTCACCGCGAATTCGGCCGTCTCGTTGTCGGGATCGGCCACCGCACGCACCACGCCGAGCGTCTGCGCGACGCCGTCTTCGTTGTCGACCGTCGCGATCAGCGCCATTTCCCGGTCGTAGTCGATCTGCGTCATGCGCGCGAGTTGAGAGTGGTCGAACGCGCCGACTGAAGCGAAAAAACGCAGCCGCAAATCTTCCGGCGTCATCGCCTGCACGAACTCGCGATGCGCGTTTTCGTCTTCGGGTCGAATCGGCCGCACCGTTACACGCATCCCCTGCCAGTCGATCGTTTCCTCGAAGCGCCGCGGATACGGCACGATCGCGAGACGGCTGCGCTGCGCGCCGAGCCGCAACACGGGATCGACCACCGTCACGCGGTCCCGGTAGACCCTGAGCTTCAACGACAGGCCGACGATCTCGCGCACGTCGCAAACCGCTTGCGACACCGCCGTCAACGCCGCGAGCGTCGGCTCCGGCGCGACCAGCCTCGCGTAGTGCGAACGCGTGACGATATCGCGCGCGAGCATCGGATTGAGCGGCGGCAGGCCGTACACGTGCAACCCACTGGAAACGCCGTCGATCGGCGGTGCGGCGAAGCGGAACACGGGGCCGAAGTTGTCGTCGTCGTGCAGTTCGACGGCGACGTCGACGATGGGTTTTGCGGCGCCGTCGGCATCGGCGCCCGACGCGTGGGCGCCCCCTCCTTGCGCACCCTCCGCCCGCAACCCGAACCGCGACAGAAACCGCGCCGCCGCCGCCCCGGCAAGCACGCTCGCGCCCGCCGCCAACGCTTCGCGAGCCTGCGCCTGGGCGGCGTCGATCGACTCGGGAATCTGGGCAGGCAGGCCTTCCGGCGTTTGCATCAGCAGTTCGCGGCCCAGCCGGTAATCGACCAGACGGGCGAAGGCGCGCGCGAGCCGCTGCGGCGTCGTGTGCACCGGGATGCCCTGCGCATGCAGCGCGTCGCGCCTCATCGCATCGACACCGCCGAAAAAGCACGCGAGCAGCCCGCGATACGCAAAGCGCTGATGCTCGATCAGCGCCTGCGCGACGTCGTCGACGGGCGCGCCATGCGTCGATGCGTGCACCACGACGGCGGTGCCGGTCTCGCGATACTCGCCGAGCAGCTTCAGCGCGGTGCCGAAGTGCTCAGGACGCGCGCCGTCGCCGAGCAGCAGCGGATTGCCGCCGACCGCGAGCGGCAGCGCCTCGCGCAGCGCGTCCGACGCCGCGGCCGGCCACGGCGCGAGCAGGCCGCCGGCGGCGGTGAACGCGTCGCGCGCGAGCGTCGCGAGACCGCGGTCGCTAGTGATCAGCGTGGCGGTGGCGCCCGCCGCCACGCGGCCGACGCCGAGCGTTTCGATTTCGTCGAGCAGATCGTCGAGCGCGTCGACGCGCACGAGGCCCGCGCGCCGGAACGCCGCTGTGTAGAGACCGTCGGCGGGATCGTCGCGGCCGGAGCGCAGCGCGAGCACCGGCTTGTTGCGCGCCGCCGCGCGCGCGGCCGACATGAACTTGCGCGCCGCCCGCACGCTGTCGAGTTCGAGCAGGATCGCGCGGGTGCCGGGGTCGCTCGCGAGGTAATCGAGCACGTCGCCGGCATCGACGTCGGCCTCCGCTCCGAGCGCCACCGCGTGCGAAAAACCGAGCCCGCGCGCTCGTGCCCAGCCGAGCACTGCATTGGTCAGCGCATTCGACTGCGACACCCACGCGACGCCGCCCGCCTTGACCGTGCACGACGGCGCGCCCAGATGCGCGCCGAGCGCCGGCGACACCACGCCGAGACTGCCGGGTCCGACGATGCGCAACAGATGCGGCCGCGCCGCCGACAGCGCGTGCCGCAGCTCGAGCCGGTCTTCATCGCTGCGCACCTCGCCGACGATGATGACGGCGCGCGTGCCCATGCCACCGAGCTTATGGATCAGCGAGGGCCACGTCGCGGGCGGCGTGCAGATCACCGCGACGGTGGGCGCCTGCGGCAGATCGCCGACGTCGGGAATCACCGGGTGGACGCCGAGCGTCGCGTGCTTCGGATTGACCGGCCACAGCGGGCCGTCGAAGCCGCCTTCCAGCACACGCGCCCAGACCATCGCGCCGGTGCTGCCCGGCCGCTCGGACGCGCCGATCACGGCGACGGATTTCGGGCGAAACAAGGCGTCGAGGTTGCGAACGGTCACGGGCGCTCCATGCGGTTGGACAGGAATTGGAGCCGGCTTCGCGGCGAGGCGGGTGGTTCCGTCAGCATAGGCGAAGTCGCGCGCTGGCGCGGGACGTTGTTGCGGCGGAAAAGTAAAAAGCCGCGTCGAACGACGCGGCTTTTTTGCTTCGAAACCAGCGGACTCGCGGTTTTACATCGCCTTTCTGAACGGCGCCCCCGAGTGCTCGCGCAACTCGTTGAACACGATCTTCGGCCACGCCTTCTGCGCGACTTCGATCTCCGATACGTGCGAGGCCAGATAGGTCGGCGCATCGGACGCATCGAGCGCGATTCGCGCCGAGTACGAGTCGGTGAAGCGGCGCAGCTCCGCCGCATCGTCGCAGGTCACCCAGCGCGACAGCCGGTAACGCGCCGGCGCCATGCGCACGTCGACCTTGTATTCCGTCGACAGACGGTGCGACACCACTTCGAACTGCAGCTGCCCGACCGCGCCGAGAATCATCAGACCGCTGGCTTCGGGACGGAACACCTGGATCGCGCCTTCCTCGCCGAGCTGCTTCAGCGCTTCGCCGAGCTGCTTCGCGCGCATCGGATCGACCACTTCGACGGTCTGAAAAATTTCCGGCGCGAAGAACGGCAGGCCGACGAACTGCAGCTGCTCGCCTTCGGTCAGCGTATCGCCGAGACTCAGCGTGCCATGGTTCGGAATACCGATGATGTCGCCCGGATACGCCTCGCTCACCGTCTCGCGACGCTGCGACAGGAACGTGACCACGTTGTTTGCGCGGAACGTCTTGTTCGAGCGCGTGACCTTCACCGCCATGCCGCGCTCGAAACGTCCCGAGCACACGCGGATGAACGCGACGCGGTCGCGGTGAGCGAGGTCCATGTTCGCCTGCACCTTGAACACGACGCCGGTGAACTTCGACTCTTCCGGCTGCACCGGACGCTGTACGGTCATGCGCATCGACGGCGGCGGCGCGAGGTCGACCAGCGCGTCGAGAATCTCCTTCACGCCGAAGTTGTTGATCGCCGAACCGAACAGCACCGGCGACTGCTGGCCGGCGAGGAACTGCTCACGGTCGAACTCGGGCGTCGCGCCGGTGATCAGATCGATTTCTTCCTTCGCACGCACCCACGCGTGGCCGAAACGACGCTCGCCTTCCTCGTTGCTCAGCGCCTGCAGCGTTTCGACCGCGCCGCCGGCCGTGTCCTGACCGGCGCGGAACACGCGCACCTGATCGCGCTGGACATCGTAGACGCCCTGGAAATCCTTGCCCATGCCTATCGGCCATGTGAAAGGCACCGCCGCCACGCCGAGGTGCTGCTCGATCTCGTCGAGCAGTTCGAGCGGCTCGCGCACTTCGCGGTCGAGCTTGTTGATGAACGTGACGATCGGCGTCTTGCGGCTGCGGCAGACTTCCAGCAGCTTCAGCGTCTGCGCTTCGACGCCGTTCGCGCCGTCGATCACCATCACGGCGGCGTCGACCGCGGTCAGCACACGATAGGTGTCCTCGGAGAAGTCTTCGTGGCCCGGCGTGTCGAGCAGGTTGATCACGCAATCGCCGTACTCGAACTGCATCACCGAGCTCGCGACCGAAATGCCGCGTTGCTTTTCGATTTCCATCCAGTCGGACGTCGCGTAGCGGTTGCTCTTGCGGCCCTTCACGGTACCGGCGATCTGGATCGCGCCCGAGAACAGCAGCAGTTTTTCGGTGAGCGTGGTTTTACCCGCGTCCGGGTGGGAAATGACCGCGAACGTGCGGCGGCGTTTGAGTTCGGAGACTGACATCGGGTCTGGCGGTCACGGAAAGGGGTTCAGGCGGTTCCCGGCGGCCGTGGGCGGCCGGTATGCCGCGCGTGGCGCGGCGGCGTCGAGCTGCGAGAATCGGGCGCGGGCCCGGATCGGCCGGCGCTCGCGCCGCGTCCGAAAACGGTGGCGAACGGGTCACGACCCAGCGTTCGACAATGCGGGAATCGCTGGCGCAAAACGGCGCAAGGTGCGAATGATACACGTCTGGCGCGACGGCCGGGGGAAAGGGCCCCGGCGCCGGACGGGGCGACGGCGCGAGGGTCGGCGCGCCGCGCATGCTTGTGGCAAAGGTGAGCGTTTTCGGGACTTGCGGCGGCGAATATCGATTTGCGGTCAAAGGTGAGGATCGCGAAGCGCGTGCACGCACCTGCCAGGTCGCGGGCGCCACCAACCCGATGCGCGGGAAAACGGCGATAAAGCTTCGCACCGCTATGAACGGGTTCCGGCTCGACGCCTGGAAACGCCCGCCAGCAAAGGCTGTCGCGGGTTTGCGGCGAGCGGCGCGGGGCGGTGCGGCACGATGGCGATTCGCACCCGGGGAGGTGCGTCGCGCGACAAAGCCTGGCTCACCGAAGCATCCCGCGAGATTCGAATGCATCGGTAAATATCGCCGTGTACGTTCGGGCGTCACGCAAAGGTGAGCGTTTTCGGGACCTTTGCAACGGTGCGGAACGGATCAAACCACACATCACTTCAGAGAACACGGACGCGTCGGCGCCCACGACGAAGCTCAACCTTCGATCAGAAACCGCTCGCGATTTTTGCCGACGAGCCAGGCCGGCGAGCGCCCACGGCCGCTCCAGGTTTCGCCGGTCTTCGGATTGCGGTACTTGGCGACCGACGTCGTCGACGACTTGCGGCGCGGCTTCGGCGAGGCGCTCGTCAAGCCGAGTTCTTCGGCGGTCAGGTCGTATTCGGCAATCTTCTGCTTGATATCGGCGATAGCTTGCGAAACTTCTTTTTCGCGCGCGGCTGCGACTTCCTTGTGGAGTTTTTCGAGTTGCGCAGTCAGCTGTTTGTAAGAGGCCATGCCGTTGTTCCCCCTCGGTTGGACGCACTGCGATGAATCGCGATGAATGGTTGGCGGACACTATCAGACGAATAAATCACAGGATAGTGAATCGCGCGGCCGAGCGCATGCGCGGCGGCTGCGCTCAATCGTCGATCGCATCGTAGATGCGGCGTTCGAAGTCGATGGCCATCGGGAAGGGGTCGATCGAGCGGCGCTGGATCAGCATCAGGCCGATCATGTTCTCGACCGGATCGGCGAACCAGCTCGTGCCGTACGCGCCGGGCCAACCGAACGAGCCGAGCGAGCGGTAGCCGAGCGGCAATTGCTGCGCCGGATCATCGACGATCGACAGGCCGAGGCCGAAGCCTTGCCCCGCCCAGATCACGTGACCGAAGGCAGGCAGGCGGCGCTGGTCGCGGCTCAGGAAATTGCTGCGCATCAAGTCGACCGAGCGATGCGACAGCAGCCGCGTGTCGCCGACGCGGCCGCGCCCGAGCAGCAGTTGCGCGAATCGCAGATAATCCTCGGCGGTCGAGACCAACCCGCCGCCGCCGCTCTGAAAGCGTCGTGGATTGGCCCAGCGGCTCGCCGCCGCATGATCCTCAACCACACGACGCCGCGTGCCGGGATCGATGTTGTACGCGGTGGCGAGGCGCGCAAGCTGTGCGTCGGGCACCCAGAACGCGGTGTCGCGCATGCCGAGAGGCGCGAAAATGCGCGTGCGGAAAAACTCCCCAAGAGTCATGCCGCTCACGCGTTCTATCAGCACGCCGAGCACGTCGGTCGCCACGCCGTAGTGCCAGCGCGAGCCGGGCTGGAACATCAGCGGCAACGCGGCGATGCGCGCGAGCCACGCGCTGTTGCCGCCGCTCGCCTCGAAGCCGCTGAACGCGGCTGCGTAGGCTTTGCCAAGCGGACCCGTCGCCGTGAAGTGATACGCGAAGCCCGCGCGATGCGTGAGCAGGTCGAGCACCGTAATCGGCGCGCGTACCGGATCGGTCTGGTCGAGCGGGCCGGTCGGGTCACGCAGCACGCGCGGCGCGGCAAGCTCGGGCAGCCACCGCGAGATGGGCGCATCGAGCGCGAGGCGGTCTTCCTCGATCAGCATCATGATCGCGGCGCTCGTCACCGGCTTCGTCATTGACGCGATGCGAAACAGCGTGTCGCGCTCCATCGGCAATTGCGCGGCTTCGTCGCGTAGGCCTGCCGGTTCGAAGTAGCCGATTTCGCCGCGCCGCCATACGAGCGACACCACCCCCGCCACTTCGCCCCGCTCCACGTAGCCCTGCATCGCGTTGGTCAGCGTCGCGAGGCGGGTCGCGGCAAGTCCTGCTATCTGCATGTACATCCTGTGTCGGTCAAAGAAAACGTGCGCGCGCCCAGGTCGCTTTGGGCGATCAAACCGAAAGATAAACCCTGTCCGGCGAAAGCGCACACGACGGCTTTCCTAATTGCCGAACCCGATTGGCGGACACAATGACGACCCTCAGGCTTTCTGCCGTTTTTCCAATGCGCAAAGCGCGGCATCGAGGCGTTTGACGCGGGTTGCCTGCGCCGGCACGAGAACCGCGCCGGAAACGTGCTGAAGGCGGTTACGCCAGTAAGACAAAGGAATACGGTCTTCTGCGGAAATATGGGAAATTATCTGCTCGAGATGCTCGATGTCTTTTTCGAGTTGCTGATGATTCATTGCTTTCCCCGGATTCTATTGAATTAGTGTTGAAGCAAAAAAATCGAAAGCATGAAGCCGCGTTGGCCCGCGCGGCCCAAGGTAATGCCCGCCAGCAGCGGAAAAAACTTCCTGAACTTCTTCTACGTCGGAAAAAACCGGCAATTTCTGCTCGCCGGGTTAAATCCCAACGGTTTAAAAAAGAATACTGCCGTCAAATTTCACGTTCCGTTGCCTGCCGCACTGACTGCGTTCCACGTCCCGAGGGTAAAGATAAATCATGGTCCGGGCGCAAAGGATAATCGGTGCGCGGTGACTCAACGTTGTAAAAATGCCGCATGCGGCTTACTTATCCAATTCGCATGCAAACCGCTTATCGGACACACATTAGGCGCATGAATTTATGACGGCCATGTGGTAACCGGAATGACACGAGCGTGGTCAGCGAGCGTATCGGGAATTGCCAGGGAATAACTGCGAACAGGTGAAAAAAACCGAAGGCCGCCAGCGGATCGGCCAGCCGCGCGCGCCGGCATTGCACCGGCACGGCATCAATCAGGTACTTACTTCGCGGTCGCGCGGCAGGCGTAGATCAGGCTCAACGTACCGCCCTCGCTCGACTGGCGCACGACGTCGAACGCGCCATTGCAACTGGCGGCCGCCTGTTGCGAGCACAAGTCGGAACCGACCGGGCATTGCACGAGCGTGGTCGCACGGCCGTCCGGCAGGAACAGCGGCGCGCTGCTGCTGCAACCGCCAAGCGCGACGATCGCGGCGACGGCCAGTATGCCGCGCGAGCGGCGCGCGAAGAAGGAATGGCATTTCATGGAGACCCCGGTCACGTCTTGTTTTTCGATCTCGCGATTGTGCCACGCTGCTCTCGTGCTGCGTCAGTTGGCGTGGTGCGGCTGGCCGGGCGCGGCGAGTCAAACGTCGATGCCGTGCGCGGCGATCTTCTTGTACAGCGTCGCGCGGCCCATGCCGATCTGTTTCGCAGTGTCAATGACGCGGCCGCCGTTCGCGCGCAACGCGTCGCAGAGAAAGCGCTTTTCGAACGCGGCCATCGCGTTGCTCCACGAGGTGGGTTCGGCGGTCGCGGCCACGTCCACGCTGGCGGCCGCGACAGACGGGGTCCGCGCCGGTGCCACCGCACCGCCCTGCCCCGAGCCGATGAACGGCGCGAGCACACGCGCATCGATGCGCTCGCTGTCGGACAGCATCACGGCGCGCTCCAATGTGTTGCGCAGTTCGCGCACGTTGCCGGGCCAGTCGCACGCGCACAGCAGGCGCAACGCGTCGTCGTGCAATTCGAAGTGGCTGCCGCCGCCTGCCTGCGCGGCCAGCTCCTCGAGCATCGCGTAGGCAAGCGCCTCGATGTCGGACGGACGCTCGCGCAGCGCCGGCGCATGGATCGTCAGCACGTTGAGCCGGTAGAACAGGTCCGCGCGAAAACGCCCGGCCGCGACGAGCGCCGGCAGATCGGCCGATGTCGCCGCGATGAACCTCACATCCGCGCGCACGATCCGATTCGAGCCGAGCGGCTCGAATTCCTTGTCCTGCAGCACGCGCAGCAGCTTGCCCTGCAACGGCAGCGGCATGTCGCCGATCTCGTCGAGAAACAGCGTGCCGCCGTTGGCGAGCTCGAACTTGCCGACCCGGCCCCTGCGATCCGCGCCGGTGTACGCGCCGGGTGCGGCGCCGAAGAACTCGACTTCGAGCAGCGTGTCGGGAATCGCCGCGACGTTGACGCTGACGAGCGGCTTGTGCGCGCGCGCCGAGCCGCCGTGAATCGCATGCGCGAGCAGCTCCTTGCCGGTGCCGGTTTCACCCAGCAGCAGCACCGGCGCTTCGAGTTGCGCCGCGCGCCGCGCCTGGCGCTTCACTTCGAGCGACGCCGCGCTCGTGCCGACGAAGCTGCCGAACGTATAGCGCGCGCGGCGCGCCTGCGCAAGCGACTGACGCGTCGCGATCAGCTCCTGCTGCAACCGCGAGTACTGCGAAAAGAGGGGCGACAGCGCTTTCAGCTCGTCGAACAGCGCGAAGCCGACCGCGCCGATCGTCACCCCGGCATCGTCCTTGAGCGGCAGGCGCGTGACGACGAGCGGCTCGCGATCGGTCTCCATGATGTCGAGCAGGATCGGCTTGCCGGTGTTGACGACCTCGCGCATCAGACTGTTTGGAATCACCGCTTCGCAATCCCGGCCGATCGCCTGCTGCGGGTCAGCAAAGCCGAAGCGCGCCGCATACCGCTTGTTGATCCAGACGACGCGCGCCTGCCCATCGACGATGAAGGTGCCTTCGCTGAAGTTTTCGAACGTGCGAAACAGCGAATCCATCGCCCGACGAAGCACGTCGTCATAGGTGGCGGGCAGGCCCGTCCAGTCGGTCAACATGCTGTCGCTGTCTCCGCTTATCGTTTTGATTGCATCAATCTCAATCAGTGGACGAATTTATCTCCAAATTGAGACACACGATAGGCCTTATGCATCATGACTTACCCTGGTTTCAGGTGTTCTTCACCGAATGGAAGTCCCGTTTCGGAGACACTTGGGTACAATCCGCCCACGATGCCTCGGCCCGCCGCCGCGCGGCCGCGCCATGCGCCACGGCGGGCCGGCAGCAAAACGGCAGGCATGGCATGGAACCTGCGTTCCGAGCGCGCCGCGCCGTCGCTCGATCGGGACGGCAAACATGTAGAACAACCGGGCTATGGAGACTCAATGACCTTTCTCATCGTTATCGCCGCGCTGGCGTTTCTGATGTTCGCTGCGTATCGCGGCTACAGCGTGATCCTGTTCGCGCCGATCGCGGCGCTCGCCGCCGTCCTGCTCACCGAGCCCGCCGCCGTCGCGCCGGTTTTCACGAGCATCTTCATGGACAAGATGGTCGGCTTCGTGAAGCTGTACTTCCCGGTGTTTCTGCTCGGCGCCGTATTCGGCAAGGTGATCGAGCTGTCGGGCTTCTCGGAGTCCATCGTCGCGGCCGCGATCCGCTATATCGGCCGCTCGCGCGCTAACGCGGTGATCGTCACGGTGTGCGCGCTGCTCACCTACGGCGGCGTGTCGCTGTTCGTCGTCGTGTTCGCGGTCTATCCGTTCGCGGCCGAGCTGTATCGCCAGAGCAACATTCCGAAGCGGCTGATGCCCGGCGCGATCGCGCTCGGCGCGTTCTCGTTCACGATGGACTCGCTGCCCGGCACGCCGCAGATCCAGAACATCATCCCGACGACGTTCTTCAAGACCACCTCGTGGGCCGCGCCGACGCTCGGCGTGCTCGGCTCGCTGTTCATCATCGTGGTCGGTCTGTCGTATCTGGAATGGCGCCGCCGCGCCGCGATGGCGACCGGCGAGGGTTACGGCACCGACCTCGTCAACGAGCCGGAGCGCGTCGAGTCGAAGCAGCTGCCGCATCCGCTGCTGGCGCTCGCGCCGCTCGTCATGGTCGGCGTCGCGAACTTCCTGCTGACGCGCTGGATTCCGACCTGGTACGGTCCGTCCTTCACGGTCACCCCGGACATCCTGCCGGGGCTGCATGCACCGGTAGAAACGAGCGTCAAGGCTCTCGTGGGGATTTGGGCCGTGCTGGGCGCGCTGCTGCTCGGCATCGTGATGGTCGTCGTGACGGCGTTCAGTCGCGTCAGCCAGCGCTTCGCGGTGGGCACCAAGGCGGCAGTGGCGGGCGCGCTGCTGGCGTCGCTCAACACCGCGTCGGAATATGGCTTCGGCGGTGTGATCGCGGCGCTGCCGGGCTTTCTCGTCGTCAGCAACGCGCTGAAAAGCATTCCGAATCCGCTCGTCAACGCCGCGGTGTCGGTCAGCACGCTGGCGGGCATCACGGGTTCGGCATCGGGCGGCATGAGCATTGCGCTCGCCGCGATGTCGGATACGTTCATCAAGGGTGCGGAAGCCGCGCATATTCCGCTCGAAGTACTGCATCGCGTGGTCGCGATGGCGAGCGGCGGCATGGATACGCTACCGCACAACGGCGCGGTGATTACGCTGCTCGCCGTGACGGGTCTCACGCACCGGCAGTCGTATCGCGACATCTTCGCGGTCACCGTGATCAAGACGCTCGCGGTGTTCTTCGTGATCGCGGTGTATTACACGACCGGCCTCGTGTGAACGCCGAACCGGAAAACAGTACTTTGATCTGATAGATCCGCATTACTCCCACCTCGACAGCCGGCCAACGAAGCACGAGGATGGAGCCGTCAGCGCCCAATGTTGCAAGGGCAGGCTGACCCGAGTAACAACGGCGTTTAACGGCCCGTCCCTGTCCGGACGGGCTATTTTTTTGCGCGCGCCCAACGCTTCCTAGCCCGCCCCCGCGTCACCCGCATGACAAAACCCGAACGCACGACGCGCCACCGCGGGGCATGAAAAATGCGTCCGTCGCGACGAGGAGTCGCGTTAAACTGGTTGCTCGCTCCGCAACCGCGAATCCGCTAGCGGCAGCGTCACACTCGACTAAAACCCCGGCGAGACAGAGGCAGACGCGACACGGCACGACGACGCGGCAGACGGCACGCCGTCCGCCCCGTACAATGGTTCCATCACCAACGCAACAAGGACAACTTCGATGCGCATCACCGGGTCCTCCGGGTCAATGGCCCTGCTCACCGAATACGACGACGCAACGGCGCGCGAACTTCGCTCGCTGCGCCTCGAATCGACCGAAGACGGCAAAGGCATCCTGCTGATCGAGGTCGATGAGCGCAAGCCGGGCATCCATCGCGAAGTGCGCTACGAAATCACGCCCGCGGAGCTGATCGCCGCGATCCGCGCGCATGGCGCCGAGTTGCCGGGCGAGCAGCACAATCATCGTCAGTGAAGCAGGCGCGCGGCGGGTGTGACCGTCGCGTGACTCGGCAGCCTCTCGCGCCGGTTGCGTCGCGCTTCGACGCGCCAGTGCGGGATTATTCGCATTGGGCGCGCCTGCGCTCGTCGCCGTGCTTCCGTTTGTTCCGTTCACGCCGCCAATCCCCGCTTTCCTACGGGTTTTTGCAAGCGCCTTCGCGTCTCGTCGAGCGCGCTTACCCGGCCTTCAGCAACTTGTCACAAGCGGTTGCCACGCTTGTGTATCGAGGCATGCGGCGACATAGGGCAACCTGATCGCAGCCAGAAGACGGGCCAATTTCCGGGCCGGTTGCACGTCTCGAAAATACGTCCATAATCCTTGCATTCCCCTTTGCATTCCTTACCGCGCTGCGCCCGCAAGGGCCGCGGATGTTAAACCGATGCTACATGACCTCGTCGCGCAATATGGACCGGCGCTCGTCTTCCTCAATGTGCTGGCCGCCGCGCTCGGGCTGCCGGTGCCGGCCATGCCGTCGCTCGTGCTGTTCGGCGCGATGGCCGCGATGCACCCCGGCTCGGTCGGCACGCAACTGCTGCCGGTCCTCGTGCTGTCGATCTTCGCGACGCTGATCGGCGACAGCGCGTGGTACGTCGCGGGCCGCATCTACGGCGGCAATACGCTGAAGACGATCTGCCGGCTGTCGCTGTCGCGTGACACCTGCGTGAAAAAGACCGAGCGCTTCTTCGGCCGCTGGGGCGTGCGCGTGCTCGCAGTCGCGAAGTTCGTGCCGGGGCTGTCGATCGTGTCGATCCCGATGGCCGGCGCGATGGGCACGCGCTACCGCACCTTCCTCAGCTATGACGGCGTTGGTGCCGCGCTGTGGTCCGGCACCGGGCTGATCATCGGCGCGCTGTTCGCGCGGCAGATCGACATGCTGTTCGCGATTGCCGGGCGGCTCGGGCGCACGGCGGCGCTCGTCGTCGTCGCGTTGCTGGTGCTGTACGCGGTGTACCGGTGGATCCGGCGCCGTCAGTTGATCGCGAAGCTCGCGTCCGCGCGCATCGAGGTCGACGAACTCGCGAAGCTGTTCGCGGCTGACCGGGCGCCGGTCGTGTTCGACATCCGTTCGGAGGAGAAGCGCAAGCTCGATCCGTTCGTGATCCCCGGCGCGCAATTCGCCGATGAACGGCAACTCGACGACATCGTCGCCACCTACGCGCACGATCAGAAGCTCGTGATCTACTGCTCCTGCCCGAACGAGATTTCCGCGGCATGGATGGCCAAGCAGCTCAACGAAGCCGGCTTCTCCGACGTGCTGCCGCTGCGCGGCGGCATGGAAGCCTGGCGCGATTCGGGCAAGCCGGTCGACTCGCTGCCCGCGATGCCGCCGCCGGAAGTCGCGGTCGACGACATCGCGCCCAAAGCCGTTTAGCCGTAATCAGCGGCGGCATCGTCCGCCTGACGCGCGCGGCACGGCTCGTCCGGCGTGCGAACGCGCATCGCGTTGCCTCGCGTTCAATCGTGCAATGAATATCGAAGGAGCGGTTCAATGCTTTCGACTCAGGACGTTTCGACTCAAGAGGTGGAAGGACAGCAGGGGGTCGTCGCCGACGCGCCGTTTTCGTCGCTATCGACGCGCATGCACCAGATGTTTCCCGCGCTCAGCTGCGCGGAGATCGACCGGCTGCGCCGCTTCGGCGAGATCGGTCACTGGAAGTCCGGCGAACTGCTGTTCGAGACCGGGCGCACCGGGCCCGGCATGTTCGTGCTGCTCGAAGGACGCGTGAAGGTCTATCAGCGTGACGGCATCGGCCGCGAAGTCTTGATCGGCGAGCACGGCGCCGGACATTTTCTGGCCGAGGTCGGGCAACTGTCGGGCAAGCCCGCGCTCGTGAACGGCCTCGCGATCGGCGCCGTCGAAGCGCTGCTGATTCCGCCCGAGCGCCTGCGCGCGCTGATCGTCGCCGAAGCGGAACTCGGCGAGCGCATCATGCGCGCGCTGATTCTGCGGCGCGTGTCGCTGATCGAAAAGGGCGCGGGCGGGCCAATCCTGATCGGCAATAGCAGCGACGCACGGCTCGTGACGCTGCAAGGCTTCCTGTCGCGCAACGGCCATCCGCATTCCGTGATCGACGAACGCGACGAAGACGCGCTGCGTCTGATCGAGCAGTTCGCCGCGCAGCGCGAGGACCTGCCGCTCGTGATCTGCCCGGACGGCTCGGTGCTGCGTCATCCGAGCATGCCGGAGCTTGCCACTCGCTTAGGTATGCTGCCCGATCTCGACGACACGTACGTGTACGACGTCGCGATCGTCGGCGCGGGGCCGGCGGGACTTGCCGCCGCGGTGTACGCGGCCTCCGAAGGACTTTCGGTGATCGTGCTCGACAGCCGCGCGCCGGGCGGCCAGGCGGGCGCGAGCTCGCGCATCGAAAACTACCTCGGCTTTCCGACCGGCATCTCGGGCCAGGCGCTCGCCGGCCGCGCGTTCGTGCAGGCGCAGAAGTTCGGCGCGCACGTTGCGATCCCAGTCAACGTGAAAGCGCTGCATTGCGGGCAGTCGCCGTATCGGCTCGAGCTGAAATGCGGCGGCCACATCAGCGCGCAGGCGATCGTGATCGCGAGCGGCGCCGTGTACCGGCGCCCGGCGCTCGACGGGCTCGAGCGCTTCGACGGACGCGGCGTCTACTACTGGGCGTCGCCGGTCGAGGCGAAGCTGTGCAAGCGCCAGGAGGTCGTGCTGGTTGGCGGCGGCAATTCGGCCGGCCAGGCGATCGTCTATCTGGCGACGCACGCGGCCAAGGTTCACGTACTGATCCGCCGCAGCGGTTTCGAGGCGACCATGTCGCGCTATCTGATCGACCGCATCCGCTCGCTGCCGAACGTGTTCGTGCATCCGAATTCGGAAGTCGGCCGGCTCGAAGGCGATGAGGACGGGCTCGTGTCGGTCGCGCTGAAGCGGCCGCTGCCCGGCGGCGTCGATCACTTCGACACCCGGCATCTGTTTCTGTTCACCGGCGCGGACCCGAACACCGAATGGCTGCGTACCTGCGGCGTGCAGCTCGACGCGAAAGGCTTCGTGCTGACCGGCATCAGCGCGGATGGCTCGGCCACCGCGTGCGATCTCGGGACCACGGTCGAAGGCGTCTATGCGATCGGCGATGCGCGTGCCGGCTCGACGAAACGCGTGGCCGCGGCGGTCGGCGAAGGCGCGGCCGTGGTCGCGCAGATTCACCAGTTGCTGGCGCAGACGAGCGGTGAAGAGGTGACGCTCGGGGCGTGAGCCTCAGAGAGCATGAAAAAAGCGCACGGTGAGTTACACAGTGCGCTTTTGTATAACAGACGGCACGACGGTTGCGCCGGAGCGGACCCGCGTGTTCAGCGGTCCACTCAGCGGTCCAACTTCGCGCGCAACTCGCGCGCGGCCTCCAGCAGTCCCTCGTAACCCGAACGTGCGTGCTCCGGCAGATCGGGATCGCCGACCAGTGCGCCGAGCGTTTCGATCAGACTGTACACAATGCCTTTCGCGGCGCCCGATGCAATGCCGCCAGACGACACCTGCTGATCGACGTGACTGAGCGCCGCGTCGAGCTGCTCGATCTCGGGACGATCGTCGGGGGGCGGCTTGGGAGAAACGTCTTGCGTCATGATCGAACATCGCTCCATTGAGTGCATCGGTAAAGTTGTTATATACCGATCGTGCGCCGCCGTCTATTCGTGTTCGGCGCGACAGCGATCCACGTCAAGGCGTCCAGCGATACATCAGCAGCTTCGCGCGCGCGTCGTCTTCGACCAGCACCACGTACTCGCCGTTATCGCGCTGCACCGCGCTGATGCCGAGATACACGTCGACCCAGCCGCTCGTGCCGCCGACGCTCGCGCCCGGCGTCATGTAACCGACCGCCGCGCCGTTGCGCGCGTCGTAGACGTCGATGCGATCGGTGTACAGCTCCGCAACGAAGATATAGTTGCCCGCCACCGCGACGCCGACCGTGGTGGTCTGCGGATCGCTTTGCGTGTTCCACGGCAGCGAGACCGTGTATGTCAGCGTCGGGTTGCCGCTGCTCCAGTTGTCGTAGCGGGCCAGCACCGGACCCGCTTCCTTCCAGTGCGTCGGGTCCCACGGAATCGCACTCGTGAAACCGGACAGATACATCGTGTCGGTCGCTGCGACGTAGACGAGCCGCGCGAGCCGCGTGAATGGCGCGGGCATCGCGAACATCTTCGCACTCGCGTACGTGTAGATCGGATTGCCGGCGGAGTCGAGACCTTGCAGCGGCATCTCGCGCACGCCGCTCAAGGGCGTGGCAAGCCACACGTTGCCGGGTTCGTCGACCCACCAGAAGCCGTCGCCGACCGTGCTGCCGGTCGACGGATTGCCGCTGATCTCGCTCGCGTCGACGGCGCCATTGCCATTGCTGTCGCGCCACAGCCATTCGCCGTACGTCGGTTGCGCGGCGGGCCATGCGCCGGGCAGCGGATTCTGCGCGAGCATCCCCGACGGTATCGCGATCTCGCCATGCGCGGCATCGAAGCGATAGACGTTCAGATAGTGCGCGCCCGGATCGAGCGTATAGAGAAAGCGCTGGCCATCGAATCTGCGCACCATCGGTTCGCCACGCACGCCGCGCGGCTCGTGAAAGGCGGGATCGTCGGGGTAGTCGAAGCGATCGAGCGTGAACGCCGCATACGACCATTCGTGGCCGACCGGCTGCCTGTAATCGAGCGTGAAGCGCTTCGAGCCCGTGTAGATGGAAGCGGGCGTGGCCGGGTCGAACGCGCCGCTATCGACGAAGCTCAGACCGTAGAGCCGCCAGTTGAGCACGCGCGTGCCGTACACGTAGCTCTCCAGCACTGCGCCCTGCCCTACGGATGCCGAGCCGAGCGCGCGCGGTCCCTCGCCGTTTTGCGCGACGTACAGATTGCCGGCCGCGTCGACGCCGATGCCGGTGATGCCGTTGAAACGCGTATCGCCGGGCACGCCGCGCACCGGGTGGAAAATGCCGTTGCGCGTGCCGATCGACGCGCCCGCCTGCATCTGGCCGCCAGCGCCCTTGTTGAACACGAGGATCTGCTGCGAAACGCCGTTGTCGGCGACCAGCAGTTGGCCGGATGGCGTCACTGTGAGGTCGCTCGGCACAGTGCCGGCGGGCAGCGTCAATGGACCGGCGAGCGCGGTGCCGTCGGCGCGGTAGTGCAGGATGCTCAGATTGGCTGTGCCGAAGCCGCTGATGATCCACAGCGTCGAGTCGGTGTCGATCGCGATGCGGGCCGGCGACGCGACGCTCCACGAACGCAGCGGCTGCATGGACTGCGCGTCGTACACGGCGATCCGGTTGCCGTACGTGTCGGCCACGTAGAGCTCGCTGTCGGTTGCGGCGAGGCCGCGAATGCTCGCGTCGGTGCCAGTCTTCACCGTATCGACCGCGACGAAACTGTTCTTCGTCGCATTCGCGCTATTGCCGATGCCGCCGGAAAACGGCGCGCCGGTCGCGAGATTCGCAAGCGTGCGTCGCGTGATGCCGTACCAGGTCTGATTGGCCGGCGGATAGTCGGCGCCGACCAGCGCATTGTTCTCATTGCCGATCGACATCGCCGCATAGAGGTACGTCTGGTTGACGGCCACCGCGTCGCCGCCGGCCGCGCCCCAGCCATGCGTCGAACCGGCCACCGCGAGCTTGTCGCCCGCGCGATAGGCGGCGATTTCACTGCCGCTTTCGTCCCACGGCGCATTCGTATAAACGGTGCCATTGGCGCCGACGCTAATGGACTGAATATCCTGCTGCATCCATTTGCCGTCGCCGAATCCGAAACTATTACCGATCCATGAGGTCGTGTAATTCAATTGGGATTGCGCGGAAACATTCGGCGAGATCAGGCTGTGGATTAACACCACGGCCAAGCCAAGGCGGGAGAAAGGCTTCACGGCAGTCGATCCTTGCGAGGTGCGAGACGCGCACATCAGATTTGGCGTTTTATCCTCTCATATAAAAATAGTAAATTTATTGATGAAAAAATGATTATTGAATGCCGATTCATCCAATTCATTCCATTTGCATCGAATCATGTTTCCGACACAATCTTTCCTTCACGAAACCGGTAAAAACCGGTTCCCGTAAAGACTCACCGATCAGAGATTCAGTCGCTTTTTCTGCTCCTGTAAATCCTCACCTTAAGCGAGACGCTCATCATGTACGCGCCGCCCGGCGACGCTCGAAAATCCGCCGCGTCAGATCGAACGCCACCAGATTGCCGGCCACCACGAGCATTAGACCGACCACCGCGAGCGCTGACCACCGATAGCCCTCGAACAGCGTCGATGCCGCGAGCGCGACGATCGGAAACAGCACCGTGCAATAGGCGGCCCGCTCCGGGCCCATACGGCCGACGAGCATCAAGTACGCCGTAAAGCCGATAACCGAGCCGAACACCACGAGATACGCGAGCGCACCGAGATAGCGCGCCGACGGTTCCACCGCGAACGAATAGCCGGCGAACAGACTACCGAGCGTCAGGACGGCAGCACCGATCAGCATCGCCCAGCTGTTGGTCGCGAACGGATGCAGGCCCATCGACTGCATGCGGCTCGACAGCAGGTTGCCGGCCGAGAAGCACAGCGTGCCGAGAAACGCGACGCCGAGCCCGAGCCATGCGGTGTGATCGCCGAGATGCCCGGCCATCTGCTGCACGAACAGACAGACGATGCCGACGAGCCCGAGCAACGCACCCGCAATCGCGCTCGGCTGCAGAGGCCGGCCCATGAACAGCCGCCCGTTGATCGAGTTCAGCAGCGGCGCGGTCGAGAACACCACCGCGACGAGCCCGCTCGGCACGAGCTCTTCGGCGTAGTAGAAGCACAGGAAATTCAGGCAGAACAGCGCGAGACCCTGCGCGGCGAGGTAGCGCCAGGCTTCGCGCGGCGGCCAGATCGGGCGGCGCATGATGCGCGCCAGTGCGAACATCAGCAGCGCGGCGATCCAGAAACGCCACGCAATCGATACCGGTGGCGGCACCGCGCCGAGTTGCCATTTGATTGCGATCCACGTGGTGCCCCAGATCAGCACGGTGATGGCATAAAGGAGGAGATTCATGGTCGGGCCTCAGACTGCAATGACGGACTGCGATGACGCGCAGCATGGAAGAAAGCCCGACTATGGAACCGCGCCGCCGCCCGCAATTGTCCAAAATTGCGCACTTTTTCGCGCCGATGCGCAGGCTGACGGGACGCGCCGTATACTGGCCGCTCAACCAGCACCGTACACCGGAAAACCTCCGCGCGCCGCCGTGAACCCCGCCCCGTCCGTCCCCGTGATATCCACCGCCGGCATGCCTTTTGGCCTGCAGTCGGTCTGTCACACGCTCGCCAGTGCGAACGCGCATCTGGACCGCTTCGCGTGGCTCGGCGACGGACTCGCGATCGCGCTATGGACTCGCGACACGAAGGAGGACGAG
This sequence comes from Paraburkholderia sp. CI2, assembly GCF_014201055.1. Taxonomy (NCBI): domain Bacteria; kingdom Pseudomonadati; phylum Pseudomonadota; class Betaproteobacteria; order Burkholderiales; family Burkholderiaceae; genus Paraburkholderia; species Paraburkholderia sp. CI2. The sequence goes on along the minus strand of NZ_JACHDL010000030.1, from coordinate 32,502 downwards.
ACCGTCTACGAACGGCCCGGCCATCACACGCTGTCGTGCTATCTGGACGGCGGCTATCGCACCGAGCGCCAGAAAATGCCGGGCCACTACGGCGCGCCGTCGCGGCTGTGCGCACTGCCCGGCGATCACGAATCGCGCTGGTGGGTGCGCGGCCACATGCACTTCATGCATCTGTACTTCCTGCCCGAGCACTTCACGCGACGCGCGGTGCAGGAGCTCGACCGCGAACCGCGCGAACTGACGCTCGCCGATCGCACCTATTTCGAGGACCCGCGCATTGCGCGTCTGTGTCAGTCGCTCGTCAACGAGGAGTGGGAAAGTCCCGACGGTCTGCTGCGCACCAACGAGACCGCGCACGAAGTGTTGAGCCTGCTATTGCGCGGCCAAGGCGTACGGCGCGCGAACGTGGCGCTGAAAGGCGGGCTGTCGGCCGCGACGCGGCGCCGCCTGCGCGACTATATCGACATTCATCTTGCGCAGCCGTTGACGCTCGGGGAGTTGTCGGGTGTCGCGGCGCTGTCGGAGTTTCATCTTGCGCGGATGTTTCGCGAGTCGTTCGGGTTGCCGCCCGCCGCCTGGATCGCGCGGCAGCGGCTCGATCGCGCGCGCACGCTGCTGCGCACGACGACGTTGCCGCTCGCGCAGATCGCCGGGCAGTGTGGCTATGCGAACGCGAGTCACTTTAGTCACCGGTTTCGCGAGGCTGTCGGGGTGACGCCGAGTGGGTTCCGGCAGGCTATCGGTGTTTGAGATTCGCGTTTGAGTTTCGCTTTGCAGTTAGCCCCGCGTCATCGCAGCGCCATCGCCAGCACGCGCGCGACGTGGATCGCGTCGACGCCCGCGCCGTCGTGAATCTGATGCCGGCAGCTAGTCCCGTCGGCGACCATCAGCGTGGCCGCGTCCAGCTTGCGCACCGCGGGTAGCAGCGACAGCTCGGCCATCGCCTGCGAGCTCGCGTAGTGCTCCGCTTCATAGCCGAAGCTGCCGGCCATGCCGCAGCACGACGATTCGACCGTCGATACCTTCAACTCGGGAATCCACTTCAGCACGGTCTGCACCGGCGTGAATGCGTCGAACGCCTTCTGATGGCAGTGGCCGTGCACGAGTGCCTGCTGCATCGGCAGCGGCTTCAATTCGAGCTGCAATCGTCCGGCCTTTTCTTCGCGCACGAGGAATTCCTCGAATAGAAACGCGTGCTGCGCGAGGCGCTGCGCCTCTTCGCCGAAACCGTACTGCAGGAATTCATCGCGCAACGACAGCAGACACGATGGCTCCAACCCCACCACCGGCACGCCACGTTCGACGAACGGCCTGAACAGCTCGAGCATGCGCCGCGCTTCCTCTTTCGCTTCGTCGACGAGACCCGCCGCGAGAAACGTGCGGCCGCAACACACCGGACGCTCTCCCGGGCGTGCATTGAAGTGGACCGTGTAGCCCGCCGCTTCGAGCACCTGTTGCGCGGCGCGCGCGTTGTCGGGCTCGAGGTGATTGTTGAAGGTATCGACGAACAGCAGGACTTCTTTCAGCGCGCACGCCTGCGCAGCGTTGCGTGCAGGCTTCGCGGACACCGCATCGGCCAGAAACGCCTTCTTGAACCGCGGCAAACTCCGCTCGGTCGCGAAGCCGACCGAGCGCTTGAACCACGTCGACAGCACCGGCACGTTGTCCGCGAGCGCCAGTAGCCTCGGCATGCGGCTCGCCGCGCCCGCATAGCGCGGCATGAACGCGACGAGCCTGTCGCGCAGCCGCACCCCATGCGTCTTGACACGCGCCGCCCGCGCCTCGATCTTGAACTTCGCCATATCGACGCCGGTCGGGCAATCGCGCTTGCAGCCCTTGCACGATACGCACAGGTCGAGCGTTTCCTTCACGTCATCGCTCGCGAGCCCGCCTTCGCCGAGTTGCCCCGAAATCGCGAGCCGCAACGTGTTGGCCCGCCCGCGCGTCAAATGTTGCTCGTCCTTCGTCACGCGATAGCTCGGGCACATCGTGCCCGCGTCGAACTTGCGACAGTGGCCGTTGTTGTTGCACATCTCGACCGCTTTCGCGAGGCCGCCGCTCAGATCGTCGCCGCTGCCGGGCGCGCTTTCTTCTCCCGTCAGCGGGTCGCGCTTCACGTTCCACGTCGACCAGTCGAGCGCCGTTTCGATGCGCTGTTCGCGATAGCCCGGCGCAAAGCGGAAATTGCGCGCGTCGTCCATCTTCGGCGGACGCACGATCCTGTCGGGATTGAAGCGGTTGTCCGGATCGAACAATGCCTTGATCTCGCTGAACGCCTGGTTGAGCCGCGGCCCGTATTGCCATGCGACCCATTCGCCACGGCATAGCCCATCGCCATGCTCGCCGGAATACGCGCCCTTGTACTCGCGCACGAGCGCGGCCGCTTCCTCGGCGATCGCCCGCATTTTTGTCGCCCCGTCGCGGCGCATGTCGAGAATCGGCCGCACGTGCAGCGTACCGACGCTCGCATGCGCGTACCACGTGCCTTCGGTGCCGTGGCGATGAAACACGTCGGTCAGCCGGCTCGTGTAGTCGGCCAGATGTTCGAGCGGCACCGCGCAATCTTCGATGAAAGACACCGGCTTGCCGTCGCCCTTCATGCTCATCATGATGTTGAGACCAGCCTTGCGCACTTCCCACAGCGCTTTTTGCGCATTTGCGTCCGCCATCTCGACGACCGCATCGGGCAGGCCCAACTCGCCCATCAACTCCGTGAGCTGCTTCAGCGACGCGAGCTGCGCGTCGCGATCCTCGCCCGCGAATTCGACGAGCAGAATCGCCTGCGGCTCGCCGACCAGCGCCTTCTCGATCACCGGACGAAACGCGGGATTGCTCAACGCGAGATCGATCATCGTGCGATCGACGAGTTCGACAGCGACCGGCTTCAGCTTGACGATGTGCTGCGTGAGCGCCATCGACTGCCGGAAGGTCGGAAAGTTGACCACGCCAAGCGCCTTGTGCGCGGGCAGCGGCGCGAGCTTCAACGTGATCTGCCGGCTGAATGCGAGCGTGCCTTCCGAGCCGACCAGCAGATGCGCGAGGTTCGCGCTGCCGTCATCGGTATAGGCGCGCGGATTCTGGCAATCGAACAGATCGATGTTGTAGCCCGCGACGCGGCGCAGCACCTTCGGCACGCGCGCGATGATTTCGTCACGCTCGCGCTGCGCGATCCGCGTGACGCCCGCAACGATCTGCTGCAAGCGCTCGCCTTGCGGCGGCTCGCGCAGCGACGCGAAGCGCGCTTCGCTGCCGTCGGCGAGAATCGCGTCGATCGCGTCGATGTTGTGCACCATGTTGCCGTACTCGATCGAGCGCGAGCCGCACGAGTTGTTGCCGGCCATGCCGCCGATCGTGCACTGGGCAGCCGTCGATACATCGACCGGGAACCACAGTCCATGCGGCTTCAGCCACGCGTTCAGATGATCGAGCACGACGCCGGGCTCGACCGTCACGGTGCGCGTGTCGGCATCGAACGCGACGATGTTGTTGAGCCACTTGCTCGTATCGACCACCAGCGCTTCGCCGACCGTCTGCCCACACTGGCTCGTGCCCGCGCCGCGCGCGAGCAGCGGTACTTTCTCGCTGCGCGCGATCTCGAGCGCGATGCGCAGATCGTCCTGATCGCGCGGCACCACGACGCCGACCGGCGTGATCTGATAGATCGACGCATCGGTCGCGTAGCGGCCGCGGCTGGCGAGATCGAACAGCACGTCGCCGCGCAGCGCTTTGCGCAGATGCTGCGCGAGCGGACTCGTTGCGCGCGCGGCGGACGGGACCAGATGGATCGGCTTGACGAGCAAGCCCGCAGTGGGATTCGTCATTTCGTCGGCCTGTGAGGAGCGCGCCTGAACCGCGCAGCTCGAATTACCTAGTACAGCGTCAGATGCACCGGCGCGAGTCCTTCGATATGCGCGCTCACGTCGCCCGCCTCGCGCGGAAAGAACATGCCGGTGTACGAACCGGCGGTGATCACCATCTCCGGCGTCACCGCAATGCCGCGCGAACTCGCGTGATTGACGAGCCACGTCAACAGCCGCCGCGGATCGCCGGCCGGATTCGCGGGCGTCGTTTCGACGACATTGCCTCCGTTGAACGCGAAACGCAGCGACGGCGCGACGAACGGAAAATCCTCGCGATACCGTGTGAATTCACCGACGATCAGCGCGCCGTGATTTTGCAGGTCCGCGAGCTGCGCGAGTTTGTCGATGGCGGGCCACGCGGCATGGCGGCTCGCGACGATCTCGATGGTCGCGCCGATCGAGCCGATGCCCGCGAGCACTTCGTCCTCGCGGTACGGTTTCGTGGACGGCTCGAAACGCCGGCCGAAACGGAACGCGACTTCGAGTTCGAGCCCGAGCGGCGCGAAGCCTTCGCGCGACAGACGCTCGCCGTCGGCGTGCAGATCGGTGTCGGGCAATGGCGCGCCTTGAATCGGTCCGCTCGCCGATTTCGCGCCGATCTTCCAGCCGCCGATTCGCGCGCCGCATGCGCTCAAGATTTCGTGCTGGATTGCGTAGGCCGCGTCGGCATCGGAAGGAAGCTGCTCCGGCGGCAACGTATCGAGCACCGTACGACTGCGACGCGCATCGGCAAGCAGCTGACTCAATGATGAAGTCATGTTTTACACGCCCATCCGTGTGGAAACGTGCGCCTTCTCCGACGCGCCAACTTCGAAGCGGCTCTCCGGCTGCATGCGGAACGCGAGCACGACGCCGATGCCCATCAGCAACATGCTGCCCACGAACGGCAGATCCCAGTTGCCAAAGCGGTCGATCAGAAAGCCGCCCATCACCGGCGAGATGATCGCGGCGAGCGCCGAGCCCGTGTTCATCATGCCGCTCGCGGTGCCGGAGAAGTCCGGCGCGATATCCATCGGGATCGCCCACATCGGGCCGATCGTCATCTCGGCGAAGAAGAAGCCCGACGCGAGACAGGCAATCGACAGCGTCAGGTCATGCGTGAACATCAGAGGAATCAGCGACAGCAGGCAGAACAGCATGCACACCGACACCATCCAGCTGCGCGCGCGTTTGAGGCTGCCGGTGTGCTTGAAGATCGCATCGGTGACGATGCCGCCGAGCGTGTCGCCGATCACGCCCGCGAAGAACACGACCGACGCGAAGATCGCCGACTTCTGCAATTGCAGATGATGGTTATGCAGGAAGTACAGCGGAATCCAGCTCAGGAACAGCCACAGCGTCCAGCCGTAGCAGAAGTAGACGATCGTGACCGGCGTCATGCGGCGAAACAGCTTGCCCCACGGCAGGCCGGAGACTTTCGGCTTCGGCGTGGGCAGCACCGCGAGTTCCTCGGGCGTGATGCGCGGATGATCTTTCGGATGCTCGGTGAATGTGAGCGCCCACATGACCACCCACACCAGACTCAGCGCGCCGCAGATAAAGAACGATTCGCGCCAGCCCCAGTTGGTCATCACGATCACGATGAGCGCCGGCGCGACCGCGTTGCCGACTCGCGACGCCGCGTGCGTGATGCCCTGCGCGAAGCCGCGCTTTTCTTTCGCGACCCAGCGCGACATCGCCGACGTTGCAGCCGGGAACGTCGCGCCTTCACCGAAACCGAGCAAGAGCCGCGCGGCGAGCAACGAAGCGAGCCCGCCCGCGAAGCCCGTGAACACCGTCGCGAGACCCCAGATGGCGCCACAGAACAGCAGCGTGCGTCGCGCGCCGAAGCGATCGCTGACCCAGCCGCCGATCACCTGAAACAGCAGATACGGATACGCGAAGGCCGAGAACACGAGCCCGACCTGCGTATGCGTGAGATTGAATTCCTTGCCGAAACCCGCCGCCGCGGTGCTGACGTTTACGCGATCGAGGTACGTGATGAAGTACATGATGCAGAGCATCACTAGAACGATACTGGTCGCACTGGTCAAACGAAACCGCTTCATCGTCTCTCTCCATGGCATGTGTCGACGGCGCGCCTGAAGTGGCGCGCTGCGTCGTCGCCCGTCGGCCGCGAGAGCCGCTATGGACGCATTGCATGTTGTTCTGGCCGCGTTCTGCGCGCGGCTCGATGAGGGAAGCGCTCCCTGCGCCCGACAATCAGGCCGCGGCCTTCAATCCCGGCGTCTTCGGTGCCTGGCTCAGCCACTCCATCGCGGCCGGCATGCCGCTTTCCTTGAGCGGCACGCCAGCAAGCCGCAGACCCATTTCGCAGCCAGCCAGTGTCGCGAGCAGCATCAGATCGTTGCAATCGCCAAGATGGCCGATGCGGAACATGCGGCCTTTCATCTTGCCGAGGCCCGTGCCGAGCGACATGTCGAAGCGTTCGTAGATCAGCTTGCGCACCGCGTCGGCATCGACGCCGTCGGGCATCATCACGCCCGTCAGCACCGGGCTATAGACGGCGGGATCGGCACACTGGATGTCGAGCCCCCACGCGCGCACCGCGCGGCGCGTCGCTTCGGCGAGCCGCTCGTGGCGCGCGAACACGTTGTCGAGCCCTTCGCCGAGAATCATTTCGATCGCTTCATGCAGCCCGTACAGCAGGTTCGTGTTCGGCGTGTACGGCCAGTAGCCGGATTTGTTCATCTCGACGATTTCCGTCCAGTCCCAGAAGCTGCGCGGCAGCTTCGCGTGCTGGCTGGCGGCCATCGCCTTCGGCGAGATCGCGTTGAAGCTAATGCCCGGCGGCAGCATCAAGCCCTTTTGCGAGCCCGACACGGTCACGTCGACACCCCACTCGTCATGACGATAATCAGCGCACGCGAGACCGGAGATCGTGTCGACGAGCAGCAGCGCCGGATGGCCCGCGGCGTCGATCGCGCGACGCACGGCGGCGATGTCGGACGTGACGCCGGTCGAGGTTTCGTTGTGCACGACGCAGACCGCCTTGATCGCATGCTGCGTGTCGGCGCGCAGACGCTCTTCGATCATCTGCGGCTGCACGCCGCGCCGCCAGCCTTCGATGCCTGGCAGCCCCAGGAATTCGGGCTTCAGGCCAAGCTGCACGGCCATTTTTTTCCACAACGTCGCGAAGTGGCCGGTCTCGAACATCAGCACGTGATCGCCGGGGCTCAGCGTATTCGACAATGCGGCTTCCCATGCGCCCGTGCCGGACGCCGGATAGATGACGACCGGCTGCTGCGTCTTGAAGATCTTCTTGATGCCGTCGAGCACCTTGAGACCCAGCTCGCCGAATTCGGGTCCGCGATGGTCGATGGTCGGATAGCTCATCGCGCGAAGGATGCGATCCGGCACCGGACTCGGCCCCGGAATCTGCAGGAAGTGACGGCCAGCGGGATGAAAATCTAGCTTCAGCATCGAACTCCTCCAATTGAATTTTGCATGCAAAAAACTATATCAGAGGAACCGTGATGCTCCCAAGACGAAAATTGGCCTCTAAGGCCCGTGTTTACCCGCGTGTGCGCATGGATTAACTAATCGATATGGTTCCGATAAAATCCTATTCATATGAAGCTGAGGGTTTTTGTATGCAAAATTCGCATCTCGACGCGGGTCTGACCGCTGCCCCGCTGATGCCGAAGGTCGAGCGTCAGCGCCTGCACGACACGGTGGTGGAGCACATCCGCCGCTTTATCGTCGAGGGAGCGCTGCAGCCCGGCAAGAAACTGAACGAGCGGGAGTTGTGCGAAACGCTCGGCATTTCGCGCACGCCGCTGCGCGAGGCGCTGAAGGTGCTGGCTGCCGAAGGTTTGATCGAGATTTCGCCGAACCGGGGCGCGTCGGTATCGAAGATGTCGGAAGCGGAGGTGCGTGAGACCTTCGAGCTAATGAGCGGCCTCGAAGCGTTTTCCGGCGAACTCGCGGCCGAGCGCATCACCGCGGCCGAACTCGCAGAGATCAAGGCGCTGCATTACGCGATGCTGGCGTGCCGCGCGCAGAACGATCTGCCGGGCTACTACAGTCGCAACCAGGCGATCCACGACAAGATCAACGAAGCGGCGAGAAATTCGGCGCTGCGGCAGACGTATGTGTCGGTCAACCGGCGGCTGCAGGCGCTGCGCTTTCGCTCGAACTATCAAACGCCGAAGTGGGACCGCGCGATTCACGATCACGATGAAATGCTGAAGGCGCTCGAGGCTCGCGACGGCAAGAAGCTCAGCGCGATTTTGCGGCAGCATCTGCTCGATAAGCGGGATGCGGTTTTGCAGGTGCAGGTGCAGGAGGAGGTGGTCGCTTCGGCCTCCGGGTTGAAGGCGTGATGCGGACAACTGATGTTGAATCCCGCTCCTCGCCACTCCGTCGGCAACAAAACTTGTCCACCTAAATTGTTGGCAAGCCTGTGGACAACCTTCGCACAGCGAGCTTAAGTGCTTGAAGCATGAGAACTATCCGCGCGCGGTGCACGCGTAGGCAGTGAGCGTCGCTGTGGAGTCCGTGATACTGGCGAGTGGGCTTCGCAAGGATGCCGTCTCACTCGCGCCGACCTCGAAGTCCAGTTGTCCACATAATTTGGGAACAAGCTTGTGGACAACCTGCGCACAGGCCTGCCAAGTGTTTGATACGGCAGGCCTATCGTGCGCGGATGCGGGAGCGGGCAGCGGCGCGGCACCTCACGCGATGCAAGCCAACGGCCGCGCCCTCCACCCTCGATTTCACTGCGTCGTTTCACGACTGCGCAACGACTCCGGCAACCCATACAGCACGATCAGCGCGCACACCACGCTCATCGCGCCGATCACATACAGCGCCGGCGTCGTGCTGCCGGTCAGATCCTTCACACGTCCGACCATCACCGGGCTCACGATCCCGCCGAGTTGCCCGAGCGTGTTGATCAACGCGATACCGCCCGCGGCGCCCGCGCCCGTCAGCAGCTTTGGCGGCAGCGCCCAGAATGCCGGGATCGACGCGACCACGCCCGCGCCCATCACGGCAAGCGCGACCACCAGCAAGGGGGTCTGCTTGTCGAAGAATCCCGCGGCGAAGAAGCCGAGCGCCTACGATTGCGGCTTCGGCACCGCCGACCGCATGCGCATCGTGTTTACGAAGCGGCTTGGCGTGACGCCGATGCGGTATCGCGAGCGCTTTCGCCCGGTGTGAATACGGCGTGAGAAAATCGTCGACTCTGCACGTCAACGATCACCAGGAACGACATGACCTCCTCTTCTCCGATTCGCGCGATCGTCACCGGCCATACGCGCGGCCTGGGCGCGGCGCTCGCCGAACAACTGCTCGCGCGCAACGTCACGGTGCTGGGTCTGTCGCGCTCGCGGCATGCCGCGCTGAAGTCGCGCTTTGCCGCGCGGCTCGAAGAGATCGAGCTGCCGCTGGCCGAGCCCGCACGCGTCGCGCAATGGATCGCCACCGACGCACTGAGCAACTTCGTGCGCGGCGCGCAGACGGTGCTGCTGATCAACAACGCGGGCATGATGCAGCCGATCGGGCCCATCGAAGGACAGGACGCCGCGAGCGTCGCGGACGCGGTGAGCCTGAACGTCGCGACGCCGCTGATGCTCGCGAGCGCGCTCGCCGCCACGGCCGTCGACGCAACCGACCGCCGCATCGTGCACATTTCGAGCGGCGCGGCGCGCAACGCGTATGCGGGCTGGAGCATCTACTGCGCGACCAAGGCCGCGCTCGATCATCACGCGCGCGCCGTCGCGCTCGACGCGAATCGCGCGCTGCGCATCTGCAGCCTCGCGCCGGGTGTGATCGATACGGACATGCAGGCGCAAATTCGCGGTAGCGGCGCAGAGCAGTTCCCGATGCGCCAGCGCTTCGACGAGCTGAAGCGCAACGGCCAACTGTCGACGCCCGAGCAATGCGCGGCGCAGCTGATCGACTATGCGCTCAGCGATGCGTTCGGGCAGACGCCGGTCGCGGACATTCGCGAGATCGCGAAATCGGCCTGAACGGGCTATTGCTGCAGGGTATTTGCGCTCCCGAAAAGCCTCACCTCAAGCACGGAGCAGTGGCGGATCGGCGCCTGCTACCGTCGTCGTTTCTCCCGAAAAGCCTCACCTTTGAGGTTAAAAGAGGACTCGAGGAGGCATTTCAGCGAGCGCATTGCGGCGCTCACACACCGCTCCCGAAATCCCTCACCTTTGATCGAACGCAGCCGGATCGCTTCGCCGATGCCGGCCGCGTACGCGGCAGATCGCCTGGACATTCAACGACTTACGTTACACAGCCGGCGCACGGTCACCGCGACGGATGCCATGATTAGCGACTGCATGAAGCGCGTTTTGTGCGTCGCACGACGGGCCGTCGCCCGATACAGCATCGACGGCTCCCGAATATCCTCACCTATGGCTGACCGACATAAATGCGCGCATTCCCGCGAGCCTCTTGCCGCGCGGTTTGTGCCGTTCCTGGCCCGGCCGGTTAGTTGCAAAAGAACCGCCCGCGCGCGACTCCCGAAAGTCCTCACCTTTGACGCGATCCACGCGCCACGTTCATTCGATCGGCACGTTCTTCAGCCCACGCACCGCGACGACGTTCTTCATCGCGTCGACGAGCGCCGTTCTAACCTGCGCGGGCAGATGGCCGCAAAATTCGTCGTCGTTCTGATCGTCCAATTGCGCGAGTTCGGGGACGAGCGCCTGTGCGGCATCGCTTAACGCGATCAGATGATTGCGACGGTCTTCGTCGACCGTCTCGCGTTCGAGCAGCCTCTTTGTCTCTTGTGCGCGCCGCCTTCGCCGGCTTCCGGCTAGACGGTCTGACCGCATGACGCCTCTGACGGAAACGTTGCATCGACGTGGGCGAACCTGACGAAAAGGAAGCAAGGTTGGGAATGCGATATTAGTTTCTCAGGAAAGCATTCGCAATTTGTAGCGCCGTCCGGGCGACTCCCGAATTCCCTCACCTTCGATTTTGAAGTGCGCGTACAGGTGCGCATATTCTCACCTCGGCGGCTCCCGAATCTTCTCACCTATCAGTATCGGCGCGTGCGCCGCAGAATATAATCGGGGCCGACGGTCGATGACTCGTCGCGAGGCGGTAGTGCGTTGCGCCGCCTCTTCCCCGCTGGCAGCACGCGGCTCGAACGGCAGTTCCTGACAAACCGGCAAAGGAGGAAGAATGAAAACAAACGGCGCGAGCAGAATCCTCGGTGCACTGTTCGCGGTGGCCATCGCGACTTGCGCGACCTATGCAAACGCACAGACGCGCGAGATGCCGAACGATGCGTCGATGCAAAGCCAGTCGGTCCCAGCGGCTTCGAACCGGAACAACAACCGGTCCGACAGCGCAATCGTCCGCGACGTCCGCCGCGCTTTCACGCGCACCACGAACCTCAATTCGGCGAACATCCGTGTCGAAGCGCGTCACGGCATCGTTACGCTGACCGGCACCGTGCCGCGGCAATCGCAAATCGCGCGAGCCGGCAACGCCGCGCGATCGGTTCGCGGCGTCAGAAGCGTGCATAACCGGCTGACCGAGCGACGGCGCGCCAATCAGTGAGCACGGCGTGGTGGCATCGGCCGGACGGATCGGTGCCGCCTGTTCGACCTCCCCCTATATCGGCCTCGACCCGCATGTCATTCAAAGTGCCCACCGTCGCGCGCCGCACATTTTTTCTGCTCTGCTTAAGAAACAGGTTGACCTCGGCGGAAGGCGAACCCTAGAATTCAAAAATCATCACCAATGGGGCTCATGCCTTGGACACCTGCAGTAGCCGACTTTCGAACAGATTCGCTGCCTGACCGGCAGGACGTCCGCGCTCTCTTCATCAGCCGCCGTCTTGCCAGTTGGCAGACGGTGTGCGCCGCAGTTTCTTCCCGTGCACCTAAAGCAACGTCGTATCCGCATGACAGGAACGCCGCGTTCACGCGCGTTCCCGCGCCGATACGGCGTCGCATCGCGAGCCTTGCGCTTGCGGTCGCGTTTGCGCGCGCGTTGTCAGTCAACGCAATGCGCGCGAACGCGTGGATAAACACGTGCGTAGCGAACGTGCGTAGCGAACGCTTCACACGCTCGAACGCAGTCCCCGCTACACACCGACAAGGAGCCGCCATGCCCGACAGTGACAGTTATCCCTTATGCCGCTTCCCCGTTCTATCAACCGAGGAAAGCGAGTAGACCTCCACCGCCGCGCCCGGACATACGCGGCCTCCGTGTCTGCTGGCTTTCCACCAGCGCGTCGAAACCGGCGCACGGAGATCCCTCATGCAATTCGGCCTCCTTCTTTCGCAGTTCCCGCGTGTGCAGGAATCGCGCGCCCATTACGACGGCATGCTCGTGCTGCACGCACCGCATCCGTTCATCGCCTTCTGCCGTCGCGTGATGTCGCGCGTGGCATAGCGTTTCGCGATCCTTCGACAAATACAACCAGGAGAGAACGACATGTCTACTCCGACGAACATTTCCTCCGCGCGCAGCGCCGTGCTCGATTCGGCACACGTCGGCGATATCAAGGGCGCGCTCGGCACGATCGCTCACCATGACATCGCGCCACGCACGAGCTGGTGGGCGCGCCTGCGCACGCTGCTCGCGATCCTCGGCCCCGGTCTGATCGTGATGGTCGGCGACAACGACGCGGGCGCATTCGGCATCTACACGCAGGCCGGCCAGAACTACGGCACTACGTTGCTGTGGACCATGCTGTTGCTGGTGCCGGTGCTGTTCGTCAATCAGGAGATGGTGTTGCGGCTCGGTGCGGTCACGGGCGTGGGCCACGCGCGGCTTATTTTCGAGCGCTTCGGCAAGTTCTGGGGCGCGTTCAGCGTCGTCGATCTGTTCCTGCTGAACGCGCTAACCATCGTGACGGAATTCATCGGCATCACGTTCGTGCTCGACTTCTTCGGCGTCTCGAAGGTCGCGGGCGTGTGTATCGCCGCGGCGCTGACGATGGCCGCCGTCAGCACCGGCGACTTCCGCCGCTTCGAGCGTTTCGCGGTCGCGCTGTGCGTGTTGAGCCTGCTGCTCGTGCCGGTGCTCGTGTCGATTCACCCGCCGGTCGGCCAGATCGCACGCGACTTCTTCATTCCGAACTGGCCCGCGCACTCGAAGCTGTCCGACGTGATGTTGCTCGTAATCGGCATCGTCGGCACGACGGTTGCTCCGTGGCAGTTGTTCTTCCAGCAGAGCTATGTGGTCGACAAGCGCATCACGCCGCGCTTCATGAACTACGAAAAAGCCGACCTGTGGATCGGCATCGTGTTCGTACTGATCGGCGCGGTCGCGATGATCTCGTTCAGCGCGGCGCTGTTCGACGGACGGCCCGGGTTCGGCAACTTCACGGACGCGGGCGGTGTGATCGCTGGTCTCGAGAGATACGCGGGACGTACCTCGGCCGTGCTGTTCGCGATCGCACTGTTCGACGCGTGCGTGATCGGCGCGGCGGCTGTGTCGCTATCGACCGCCTATGCGATCGGCGACGTGTTCAAGATCCGCCATTCGCTGCACCGTAGCGTGTCGGATGCGAAGGGCTTCTACGTCGTGTACTTCGCGATCGTCGCGGCCGCCGCGGCATTGGTGCTGATTCCAGGCAGCCCGCTCGGTCTGTTGACCGAAGCGGTGCAGACGCTCGCCGGCGTACTGCTGCCGAGCGCGACCGTGTTCCTGCTGCTGCTGTGCAACGATCGCGCGGTGCTCGGTCCGTGGGCCAATTCGAAGAAGCTCAATCTGTTTACCGGCGCGGTGATCTGGGTGCTCGTGATGCTGTCGATCATCCTGACCGCGTCGGTGATCTATCCGGACTTCGCGGCGGAAACGATCATCGAAGTCCTGGCGGGCGGCACGTTGCTCGCGGTCGTCGGGTATGTGGCGAGCTTCGGGATGCGCAAGCTGCGCGGCGAGTCCGCGGCCGAGCCGGCTCCGGTCTATGCGAAGGACGCGCGCAACACGTGGCGCATGCCGCCGCTCGACGAACTGCCGCCGCCGCGTCTGACGCTCGCCAAACGCGTCTGGATGGGCGTGCTGCGCGGCTATCTGCTGCTCGCGATCGCGCTCGTGATCGTCAAGGTCGTGCAGATGGCGTTGCTGAAGTAGTGCGAATGGTGAGGAGTTCCAGGAGGTCCGGGCAATGGTGAGGTTTTACGGGAGCCATGTCGGGAGCGACAACGCAAGCGCTGCCGGAGCCTGAGCTGGCCGGCAGCGCTTCAAATGACTCATTGCCCCTTCCACGCGCGCGGCACCCGGTGAAAATTCCGGTCGAAGTAAATCAGGCTGTCGCCGTCGGCGCGCACGCGAATCTGCGTGGTCTCCACGAACATGACCGAGTGCGAGCCGACTTCCTTCGCTTCCACGATCTTCCCCTGCAAGCTCGCGAGCGTGGCGTGCTCGAAGTATGGAGCCCGTCGGACGAGCGGCCGGAATGACCCGGCCGCCTCGGCCCTGGCAGACGCATCAGCGCATGTACAGGCCTCCGTTGACGTCCCAGCACGCGCCGTTGGCGAAATAAGCGTCACCGGAAGCGAGCATCACCGCGACATCGGCAACATACGACGCGGCCCCGAGCTTGCCGACCGGTATCGCTTCGATCACTTTTGCCAGCTTGTCCGCCGCCACGCTCTCGTGAACGATCGGCAAATCGAGCGGCCCCGGCGAGATCGCGTTGACTGTCACACCGCGCGCGGCGAGATCGCGCGCGAAGACCTTGGTCAGCGTCAGCACGCCGCCCTTCGCGGCCGCATAGTGCGCGCCCGTTGCCGAGCCGCCATTCTGCCCCGCCAGCGACGCGATATTGACGATGCGGCCCACGCCGCGCTGCGCGAAGTACTGCCCGAATACCTGGCAGCCGAACAGCACGCTGCGCAGATTCACGTTGATGACCTGATCGAACTGCTCGGCGGTAATGTCCATCACGGGCACGACCTTCGAGGCGCCCGCATTGTTGACGAGCGCGTCCACGCCACCCCAACGTTCGAGCAACGCGTCGCGCGCTGCCTCGAAGTCCGCCTTGCGCGTGACGTCGAGCCGGATTGCGCAGGCGCTCGAGCCGTCGCTGCTGAGTTCATGCGCAAGCGCTTGCGCGGGTTCGATCGCGATATCGGCCAGTGCTACCCTGTAGCCTGCTTCGTGAAAACGACGCGCGACAACGGCGCCAAGTCCGCGCGCGGCGCCCGTCACGAGCGCGATTCTGTTCGACATCTTGCTGACTCCTTGATTGCGTTCAGGCGGATTGCGCGAGGCGCGCTTCGAGGTGCGCGGCGAGCGCGCACACCGTTTCGTCGTCGTTCTTGCGACCGATGATTTGCAGGCCCGCCTTCAGCGTCGAGCGTTCGATCGGAACGGGCAGGCTCAGCGCCGGATGCCCGCTCAGGTTGAACGGCCGGATCAACGACGACATGCCGATCACCGACGTGCCTGCGCGTGCTGCTTCGAGCGTGATCGGCAATGCAGGCAGCGTCGGCAGCACGAGTACGTCGACCCGGTCGAGCGCGCGGTCCACTTCGTCGGTGAACGTGCGGCGCACGCGTTCCGCCGCGTCGAGATCGGCGGCGCTCGTGGCCGCGGCCGCGCGCAGGCGCGCTTCGATATCGGCGCCGAGCTTGCCGCTTGCCACCAGATGGCCGAATGCGCGCGATGTCTCCGCGTTGATCACCGCGAGGCCGGCCGTGAATGCGTCCTTCAGCGACGCGAGTTCGATCGCTTGCGTGGCGAGTTCGGACTTTCCAACAGCGTCGGCGATTGCTTTGGCGATGTCGTCATCCGCGTCGACTGCGACCATGCCAATGCGCAACTGCGAAACGTCTCGACGCGCATCGTCAGCGCGAAACGAAGGATCGATCGCCGTCATCACGCGAATCAGCGTGTCCGTCTCGCGCGTAAACGGTCCAACGCAGTCGAGTGTCGTGACGCGCGGCGCCACGCCGTGCCGCGACACGCGGCCGAACGTCGGCTTCAGGCCGATAACGCCGCAGCATGCGGCCGGGCCGCGGACCGAGCCACCGGTGTCGGTACCGAGCGCGGCGTCCACGAACTTCTGCCCGACCGCCGACGCGGACCCGCTCGACGATCCGCCCGGAATGCGTGCCGCGTCCTGCGGATTGACCGGCGTGCCGGAAAAGTCGTTGATGCCGGTCATGCCGAACGCGAGTTCGTGCATGTTGGTCTTGCCAGTGACGCGCCAGCCGGCGTCGAGCAAACGCCGCACGACTTCGGCGTGCTCCGATGCAAGCGGTGCGTCGGCAAGCGCGCGGCTTGCCGCTGTCGTCGCGTAGCCGGCGACGTCGATGCTGTCCTTGATCGCGATCGTCGGCGCGTCGGCGCTGTCCGTCGCGCTCAGATCGAATGTCTGCAGAAATGCGCTCATGCCGAAACTCCCTGGGCCGGGTTGACTTGCCACGGTGCATCGAAAAGACGCTCGGTACGGAAATGGCGGATCAGCCATGTCGCGCCCGCATCGTGAGTGGCGGGCACGAAGTCGACTTCGAGGCGCGCCGCGATCAGTTCCGCTTTCGCATCGACATAACCCGAAGCCTGCAACATGATCCAGCGACCCTTCGCCGTGTCGCCGTTCACCTCGATATGCTCCGCAGTCAGAAAGTGCACATTGGTCGCGAAGTGCGGCGTGGGCGGCAGATAACGCTGCAGCATCGCGACGATCTGCGCCGGCCCTTCGAGACGCCCGAACTTGTTCGCGTACTGCGGGCCGATGCCTTCCCAGATCGCGTCTTCGGCGAACAGCGCGGCCAGCGCCTCGCCCTCGAGCGCGCGCATGGGCACATCGCACAGCGCCATGTAGCGCGCGATCGTCTTACGCACCGCGTTCTGTGCTTCTAGCGCTTTGACGCGCGCGAGCAGCGCGTCGATAGCCGGATCGGTCATCGCGTCACGCATGGTTGGCGACCGCTGGCGGCACCGTCAGCGCCCGGCCCACGCGCGCCTCGATCTTGCCGTAGCGCCACAGGTTGTAGTCGCCGACCGGCGTCGTCCGATACAGATTGCACACGGCCACCGCGGTATCGAAGTCGGCGACGTCGGCCATGATGTAGAACGTCCACGGCGCGCCATCGGCGTTGCCGACTACGAGCCGATCGTCGTCCATCACGCCCAGCACGCGCACGTTTTCCATCGCTTCGATCGCGTTCAGCATCTTGCCGTACGCTTGCCACACTTCGCCGATCTGTTCGCGCGGCAAGTCGAAGAAGTTCTGCGAGACGCCGCAGCAGAACAGCACACGCAAAGGCAGGTTTCGGTTGTCGCTCATGGGAACGTTCCTTGGTTCGATTGATTGAAGAGAGCTCACAGGTAGCCGGGAATCGGCTGCACGCCGACGAACACGGCGCCGGCTCCGTCGTAATTGCCTTCGCCGAGGAAGGCGTGTTGCGTGACGACCATCGCATCGCGCGCGAGACGTTGCAGCGGATGGTTGCGATAGATCGCCATCGTGCCGCCCAGCCGATACGCGCGGTTCACGACGTCGGCGCCTTCCCGCGCGATCTGCGTGAGCGCCGCGCGCGCGAGGCCCAGATTGACGACCGCCAGCACTTGCGCCTGCAGTCCCAAGCCTGAGCGCATCGCGAAGCTAGCGGCCCAGCGCCCGCGCGGTCTTGCCGCCGATGCCGAAGTCCGTGTTGGGAATGTCTTTGATCATCACGCGCGTGGAAGGCAACGGCAGGTCGAAGATCGCGGCGATCGTTTCGGATAGCTGGGCAATCAACGCGACTTTCTGCGCGTCGGTGCGACCCGCTATCAGGATTGCGATGATGACCGGCAACGCGGCAGGCGTGAGCTTGCCGCCAAGACCGGCGTTCGTTGCCGCCAGCTCCGATAGCAGAATGCGCACGGACTCCGCGGGCGCGGCGATTGCCTCGACGGTCGCATCGGTCAACCCTTGAATCAGTTTCGCCTTGCGTTCGTCTGGATGGCCTTGCGGCAAATAGACTTCGAGTGTCGGCATGATGACCGGTCAGAGCAGGAAGCCGATCGCGCTCAGCGCATCGGTGGAATCGATCAGGCGGATCACTTTCTCGACGAGACGCGGCTCGCCGCTCGCCATGCTGATCTTGTGCGTCAGATCGGCCGCGAAGATCGTCGACGTGCCGCGCTTGTACGCAATGACGATCTGCGACGACTTCACTTCGACCACGTCCGCGCTATCGCTCGCGAGCGTGAAGCGCGACACCGTGCGCACCGTGCGCGCGGCATCCGACGCGGATGCCGAATAGCCCGACGTCATGCGCTGCACGCGCAGCTCGCGCATGTGCCGATCGTCGTACGCGTAGTTCAGCGTTGCCGCGTAATCGGTCGCCTTCGGATCGATCGGCACCACGTAGTGGCCCGCCGGGTCCCACAACTCGAGCCACTCGCGATAGTCGCGTCGATCGAGCAATTCGGCTTCGCGCCAGATGAACTCGATCGCGCGCGCAAAGGTCTGGTGGGAAAAGAGTGCGTTTCTGTCGTCCATCATGCCTGCTCCATCATTGCGCGCCATTGCTTGTAGGCTTCGCGCATGCCGGTTTCATCGGTTGCGTGGGCGGTTTTCTCGCCGTTCGCGGCGGTCGTTTCGCGATTCAGACCGCGATTGACGAGGATCGGTACGTCCGGTCCCGCATGCGAGCCGCGCTGCACGCGCTCCCACGCTTCGGCGTCGTCGGGACTGCCGAAGCCGAACGGGCCCTGGAAGTGCTCGTGAATGCGCAGGCGCACGCGGTTCGCTTCTTCAGGACCGCCGTCCATCGCGAGCGCGACGTGGCGAATCTCCGTTTCCTCGGCGGAAATCGGCCGCAGCACACGGAAAAACGCCATCGACAGCGCGAGATTCGGGAACAGGTTCAGGTTGAAGCCGACGCCCATCAGCGAGCGCACGATGCGGCGCACTTCTTCCGGCGGGTGCTTTTGCGCGAGTTGCGCGGCGAGTTCGCTGAAGCGCTCGGGCAGCGGCGCGCCATCGTCGCGGTCCAGATCGACGATCTCGGGCATCAGCACCGCGAGGCTGTGACCGTTGCCGAGCGAGCGGCAGAACGCCTGGTCGCTCGTCATGAAGCTGGTGATCGCGGCGGCGGTTTCGTCGTCGATGGACTTCATCCACGACTTGTGCACGACCGGGAAGTGGTACAGATCCGTCGTGTTTTCGAGCTGGATCTTCCAGTTGCCCTTGAACTTGAACTTGTGCTCGCCGTTGGCCTTGATCGGATAGCCCGCGCCCTGCTTCATGAACAGGTCGATCCACGGCTTCGCGCCGCCGAGGAAGTCTTCGAGCGGTTCGATCGTTTCGTTGAAGCTCGCGAAAATGAGGCCCTGATAGACGCCCACGCGCAGCTGCTTGAGCGGCAGATCGCCCTTTTCGCATACGCCTTCGTAACCGTCGCCGTACGGCAGAGCGCGCAGCGTGCCGTCGAGCGCATAAGACCAGCTGTGATACGGGCACGTGAAGCCCTTCGCATTGCCCTTGTGCTCTTCGCACACGGTCGCGCCGCGATGCCGGCAGCGGTTTTGCAGTACGTTGACCGCGCCGCTCTTGTCGCGCACGACGATCACCGGCTGCCGGCCGATCGTCGTCGTGATGAAATCGCCGGGCTTCGGCAGCTCGCTGTCATGCGCGACCCAGATCCACGTCTTGTAGAAAATGCGCTCCAGTTCGACTTCGAACAGCTCGGGATCGTAGTAGAGGGAAGGCGCGATGCGATCGGCCTCGGCGCGCCTGGCTAAAGCGCTGGTGTCGATGGTTTGATAGGTCGGCGTACTCATCGTATGCGGGGGACAGTTGCGTGATTGGAATGAAGACGCACATCGACGCGACGAGTCGCGTGCCACACATCAGCGCATCCTCTCGTTGACATCAGTCTCGCTTTGCGACGATCATGCGTCAAATCGATTAAAAACAGGTTGCCGAATAAGTTCGGCTGATATCACAAGAGACCCCATGACCTCCATCGACCACGTCGATCTCAATCTGCTGAGGGTGTTTCAGGCGATCGTCGAGGAGCGCAGCCTGACGAAAGCGGGCGAACGCCTCGCGCTGTCGCAACCCGCGGTCAGCTACTCGCTCGGCCGTCTGCGCACGATGTTCGACGATCCGCTCTTTATCCGCACGCGCGCGGGTATGCAGCCGACCCCCGTCGCGCTCGAGCTCGCGGAAATCGTCGGCCACGCGCTCGATATCGTGCGTCAGGCGCTGCGTTACGCGGAACGTTTCGATCCGGCGACGAGCACGCGCACGTTTCGTCTGTCGCTATCGGATGCGGGCGAAATGGCCTATCTGCCCGCGCTGTGCGCGGCGCTGCAGAAGTCCGCGCCGCGCGTGAAGCTGGTCGTCGAGCCGTTGCCGGTGGAGGAGATCGAGGAGGCGCTGCGCTCGAGCCGGTTGGACTTCGCGATCGGCAATCTGCCGTCGCTGCTGCCGCGCACGCGGCATAGCCTGCTGTTCGAGGAATCGTATGTGTGCATGACGCGCAAGCGCCGCGACCTGCCGAGCGGTGACACGCTGAAGCTCGAACGGTTTCTGGTCGCGTCGCACATCCAGGTGCGCTCGCTCGAACACAGTCACCATGCGCTCGACGACGCGCTGCGCGCGCAAGGCGTCGGCCGCAATATCGCGTTCGCGTTGCCGCACTTCGTCGCGGTGCCTGGCGTGCTGGCCGCGACGGATCTGTTCGCGACGCTGCCCGAACGGCTCGCGCATATCCTCAATCGCGGCGACGCGTTCCGGATCTATGCACTGCCCGTGCCGCTGCCGAAGGCCGCCGTGACGATGCACTGGCACGAGCACTTCCACGAAGACGAAGGCATCGCGTGGATGCGCGGCCTCATCACCGAGATCCTCGCGGGATTCGAGAAAATGTGATTGCGCGCAGGTGAATCAGAGGTCGAGCACGAGCACGGGGGTTCGCGAGCGCGACACGCAGCAGCAGATCACGCTATTGCTTGCGCGCTCGGCCTTGCTCAGACAGTGATCGCGATGCTCGGGCTCGCCGCTAACCACATCGACCATGCAGGTACCGCACACGCCTTCGCCGCACGATGTGTCCACCTCGATACCGATCGACGCGAGCGCATCGACGATCGACGTGTTCGCATCGACTCGCACCGTCTGACCGCTGCTCGCCAATTGCACGTCGAAGCTGTCGAGCGATGCTTCGGCCACGGGAGCCGGCTCCGCCTTGAAGCGTTCGAGATGAATCGCTTCCGCGGGCAAGCGTTGCTGAGCGCTCGCTGCGACAAAATCCATGAACGGCGAGGGACCGCACGTGTAGACATGCGCGTTCGCGCCTGCATCGAGCAGGCACGCGTCGAGCGCGGGTTTCAGCTCCTCGGGCTGCACGCCGAAATGCAGCTTCACATGCCGTGCGAACGGCTCGCGCGTGAGCAGCGTCATGAAGGCCGCGTGCGCCTCGCTGCGGGCGAAATAGTGCAGCGTGAAGCGCGCGTGCCGCGCGGCGAGCCGATAAGCCATCGACAGCAACGGCGTAATGCCGATGCCCGCGCCGATCAGGATGTGCTCGTCCGCGCTTTCTTCGAGACGAAAAAGGTTGCGCGGCGCGCCGACCGACAGCTCGGTGCCGACGCTCACCTCTTCATGGAGCGAGCGCGAGCCGCCGCGCGATTGCTCCTCCTTCTTCACCGCGAAAATCTGCGACTCGATACACTCCGGGTCGCCGCACAACGAGTATTGCCGCGTGACGCCCGAAGGACTCGTGACGTCGATATGGGCGCCGGGTTCGTAGCGCTCGAACGGCAGCCCATCGAGCCGCGAAATGCTGAACGAGCGGACCCCGTGCGCTTCTTCGCACAAGGCGTCGACCCGAACCTTCAGGGTTTGCGCTTGCATGATTGCCTTCCGATGTATTCCTGGGGGGGACGATATGCCGAGATTAGCGCCCCGCATCGGATAAGCAAAATAGACTAAAAAACCGTGCTTGCATCAATGCGATTTATTTTATGCTGAAGTGTCAAGCGCCCGACAGCGCGTCCTCCTTGCGTTGCGATTCGCTGCGCGGCTGCGTCGCGTCATTCGAAAACGGTATGTTCGGCTTCATGAAGAAGCTCAGCACGATGCCGAAGAGCATCACGCCGATCGACAGTGGCCTTCAGCGACAGGCGTTTCATGTGTCGTCCTCCAGATGCGGTTTATTTTTTGTGGTGAAGCCACGCGATTGCGCGTGCGATCCGGGACGCTCAGCCTTTCAACGTTCCCGAGCCGAAGGCCGCGACGGCGTCGCGGAACCGCTGGCTGCCGTACACCTGCTCGACGAGATCCTCGTCTGCGAGGCTTTGATCGATCACGATGCGCCGCAAGCTCTCCTTGACCGCATGCTGCGTCACGGGCGATAGCGCAACGAGCCGCTCGGCGAGCGCGCACGCCGCGTTGCCGACCTGTTCCTTCGCCGTGACGTCATACACATAGCCGCACGCGTGCGCTTCGGCGGCGCTGAGGAAATCGGAGAGCAGCAGCATCTTCTTCACGCGCGGCACGCCGAATGCCGCCACGAGCCTCGCGAGATTGCGTGACGACAGCGTGTTCGATAACGTCTTTGCGATCGGCGCGCCGAAGCGCGAGCCCTCCGCACAGATGCGGAAGTCACACGCGGTAGCGATGGCGAGTCCGCCACCCACGGCCCAACCGTCGATCGCGGCGACGGTGGGCACCGCAATGCGTTCGACCGCGTCGATCACCTGTTCGACGAGCGCTTCGTATTCGACGCCCTGCGAGCCTGCCGTAAAGTCGCGGAAGTAGTCGATGTCGGTGCCCGAGATAAAGGACTTGCCGCCCGCGCCGCGTAGAACGATGCAACCTACGGTTTCGTCCGCGCGGCATTGGTCGATCAATGCCAGCAAGGTCTCGTACATCGGAATCGACATCGCGTTGTGCCGCTCGGGGCGGTCGATCACGATCTGCGCGACCGACTCCGTCAGACGTTCGAGCCTGACTTTCTCACTCGTCGCTTCGCTCATTTCGCGGCCCCGTTGATCTCTGCGTAAAGCTCGTCGTTGTGCTCGCCCAGCCGCGGCGGATGGCGTCGCACGCGCTGCGGCGTACCGAGCATCTTGACCGGAAAGCCGATGTTCTTGACCTTGCCTTCAACCGGATGGTCGATCTCCATGCACATGCGGCGATACTGCGCATGTTCGCTGCTGAAGGCTTGCGGATACGACAGGATCGGTCCGGCGGGAATGCCCGCGGCCAGCATCGTCTCGATCCATGCCTCGCAGTCGCGCTGGCCGAACGACTTCTCGAGCGATTCGATCAGCGCTTCGCGGTTCTTCAGGCGCAGGGAAACGGTCTCGAACTCGGGATTCGTCAGCAGATCGGTCCGCTCCAGCAGTTCGCAAAGACGCGACCACAGCTTCTGGTTGGTTGCGCCCATCACGAAGTAACCGTCGCGCGCCTTCACGGCCTGATACGGCGCGCTCATCTTGTTGCTTGTGCCAAGCGGCGTCGGCTCGACACCCGTTCCCCAGTAATCCGACATGTCCCAGATCGAGAAGGCCATCGCCGAATCGAACAGAGACGCGTCGATGTGTTGCCCCTGCCCGGTCTTCTGCGCGCCGATATAAGCGGAAAGCACGCCGTACACGGCGAACAGCGCACAGCCGATGTCCGCCACCGGCACGCCGGCCTTCACGGGCTTGCCGCCTTTGTAGCCCGTCACGCTCATGACGCCTGACATGGCCTGCGCCATCAGGTCGAAGCCGGGGCGCTGCGACCACGGGCCGCTTTGACCGAAGCCCGAGATGCTCGCGTAGACGATCTTCGGGTTGATTTCACGGATCGTCTCGTAATCGATCCGCAGCCGCTGAACCACGCCGGGTCGATAGTTCTCGACGATCACGTCGGCGGTCCTGGCCAGCTTGTAGAAAAACTCGCGCCCTTCGTCGGTCTTCAGGTCCAGCGCGACCGAGCGCTTGTTGCGGTTCATGTTCAGAAAGCCCATGCTGTCCGGGCCTTTCATCTTGAAGCCCATGGCGCCGCGCGTCTGGTCGCCTTCGAGGGGTTCGACCTTGATGACGTCCGCGCCGAGATCGGCGAGCATCATGCAGGCGAACGGGCCGGCCATCACCTGGCTGACGTCGAGCACACGGATGCCCTGCAGCGGCAACGGCCGGTTGTCCGTATCCGCGTCGTCGCTGGATGGTGTTTGTGCGTGGCTTTGCGTCATGTCGTCTCCTGTTTTTCCTGCCGGGCCGCTGTCGCGCGAAGCGCGTCGCGCGGCCGGCCGTTGCAGCACCGTGTTGGCGTGCGTCAACTGTCGCGCACGCGAGGGTGCCGCCGCAAGAATGCGACGGTCATACCTGGTTTCGCAAAAGACGAAGGGGGTGCTTTGCAGTCGAGGGGGTCGAGCGCAGGAACTGCTGCGCCCGCGCTTCAGCGGCCGGCCACGCGCCGTCCGGCCGTGAGCGCGGCTTCGACGTTGCGCAGCGTCTGCGCCTGCGCATGTCCTTCCACACAAGACAGTACGTAGCTACGTTGATGCCAGTCACCGGCGAGCTCGACGACGCCGAGGCCGTCCTCGGGATGGAAGCTGCGCAGCACGTCGGGCGGCATCAGACCCACGCCGAGCCCGTGGCGCACGACGGCGAGCATCGTGTCGAAACCATTGACCAGATAGTCGCAATCGAAGCGGCGGCCGCGGCTGTGAAACGCGCGCTGCACGGCGGCAAGGATTGCCGAGCCCTTGCCGAGGCTGACGAGCGGAAGCTCGAGCAAGGCGTCGAGCGTGATCGGCTGCGGATCAAGATGGAAGTGTGCGCGGCTATAAACGAGCACCAGCCGGTCCTCGCGATAGCGCATTGGCGGCAGATCGAGAAAGCCGCTCTTCTTTTCGTAGATGCCGATGTCGATCATCTTGTCGCGCAACATCTGCTGCACGATGCGGCTGTTCTCTTCGACGATCTTCAGCGAGATGCCCGGATAGGCATTCCGGATCGCGGCGATATCCGCGGCGAGAAACTCGATGATCACGGCTTTCGGCGCGCCGATCACGATGCGTCCGTCGAACCCGCTCACGAGTGCCTGCGCCTCGCTCGCGAGCCGCTCCACCAGCGTGTCGACCTGCTGCAGATAGCCGAGCAGCTTGCCACCCGACTCGGTCATTTCCACGCCGTGCGGTACGCGCCTGAAGAGCTTCGTGCCGAGTTGCTCCTCGAGATCCGACACGCGCCGCGACGCCGCCGCCACCGCGAGCCCCAGCCGGTTGGCCGCCCGCGAGATGCTGCCCTCTTCGACCATCGCGACGACGAGACGAACGGTGGTGGTGTCGACTTTCATGCGCTGACATGAGGACCGGGTCTTTGGGGGAGTGCCATGTTACCGCACTCCTTTACCTCAGACTGCGCGGGCCAAAGCGAAGCCTTCGCGCGATACACGTCACCGCGCGAAGGCTTGCACGCCAGGCAGGCGAAGCATTACGGCTGCCGCGTTTCGTGCGTGAACTTCAGCGTGACGACGGTAACGAGACCGAGCAAGATCAGGAACACGGCAACCGGCCAGTAGGCCTGGTAGTGCGCGAGCAGCGCGGTCGCGATCAGCGGCGACAGGCCGCCCGCGAAGATCGACGCGACTTCGTGACCGAGCGCCACGCCGGAATAGCGGACTTCGGTGCTGAACAGTTCGCCGACGAGCGCTGGCAGCGTGCCGATCATCGCGCCGTGGCAGACGGCCGTGCCGAGCAAAAGCGCGAGCCAGATCAGCGGCGTGGACTGCGTGTTGAGCAGCCAGAAGAACGGAAACGCCATCACCACGAGCGACACCGCGCCGATCATATACACCGGCTTGCGCCCGATGCGGTCCGACAGTTTGCCCCACGCGAGCATCGCGCCCATTTCGACCACCATCGCGAGCATCACGCCGGTCAGCATCACCGAATTCGAAATGCCGACGAACTTGCCGTACACGAGCGAGAACGCGAGAAAGATATAGGCGCCGCCGTTTTCCGCGACCCGCAGACCCATCGCCATCAGGATCTCTTTCGGGTGACGCTTGATCGCTTCGAGCACCGGCATATGCGCGGTCTTGCCGGCTTTCTCCGCGTTCTCGAAGTCGCGGCTCTCCGGCAGGTTGTGACGGATGTACACGCCGAGCGCGAAAATCACGATGCTCGCGAGAAACGGCAGACGCCATCCCCATGACATGAACTGATCGTGCGGCAGCGCTTGCGCCGCGAGGAACGCGCCCGCCGACAGCACGAAGCCGCCGCCCACGCCGAGCTGACTCCACGCCGCGAAATAGCCGCGTTTTTCGGGCGGAGCGTTCTCGCTGATCATCAGCACGCCGCCGCCCCATTCGCCACCTGATGCGATGCCTTGCAGCAAGCGCAAGCCCACGAGCGCCGCGGGGGCGGCCAGACCGACGTGCTCATAGGTCGGCAACAGCCCGATGCCGAAGGTCGCAAAGCCCATGATCAGCAGCGTCCAGACGAGCGACGCGCGGCGTCCATAGCGGTCGCCGATATGCCCGAACACGATGCCGCCCAGCGGACGCGCGACGAAGCCGATCGCAAACGCGGCAAACGCCCCGATGGTGCCGATCAACGGGTCCGTGTGGGCGGGAAAGAACAGTTGCCCGAGCACGAGCGCAGCCGCGGTGCCGTACACGAAAAAGTCGTACCACTCCATCGCGTTGCCGGCCACCGACGCAATGATGATTTTCCTGAGTGCGCGATCCGACTCTGCCGTGGCGCGCCCGGCCGCGATCGGGGATTGAACGGAGGACATGTCTGCTCGCATCTGAAGTGGGGGGATGGCGGCCTTTCAGAAAAGGCTTCGCACGATACGCAGTGTCGAGGCGACAGATAGTGGCGTCAAATTAGCCGAAAAGCAGGGCGGGTATCAGTGCAGCTAATATGCCCGGCGTGCCCGGGCACCCGCGGGCAAGCTCACGGGCGCTCAGCGTGCCGGCTGATGAAACATCGTATGGATGGTCTCGCGCAGCCACGCGATGCCGGGGTCCGCCGCGAACTGCGAGTGGCAGTGCACCTGGATTTCGATCGGCGGCAGCGGAAACGGCAGCGGCAGAATCCGGAACGCCTTGCCGCGGTTGAAGCGCTTCGCGATGCTTTTCGGAAAGATCACGGCAAGATCGGTATTCATCACGATCTCGGGCGCGACGACGAAATGCGGCAGCCGCAGCACGACCTCGCGCTTCAGGTTCAGCTCGTCGAGCCATTGCTCGACCATCCGATGCCCGGTCGCATTGGTGCTCGCGTACACGTAGCGTAGCGCGCTCAGATCTTCGCGGCTCGGCCTCGTCTTGCGCAGCGGATGACCGGCGCGCACCACGCACACGTGCTCGTCGACGAACAGCGTCCGGCTCACGCAGCCCGCGTCGAGACCCGGCACATAGCCGAGCGCGAGATCGACTTCGCCGGCGCGCATCGCCGCGCTGACCGACTCGACCGGCACATTGGCAACCTCGATGCGGATGCCGCGCGCTTCGCGATCGAGCAGCGCGGCGAGCGGGGGCAAGAAGTAGAACTCCGACATGTCCGACATCGACACGCGAAACACCCGTCGCGCGGTCGACGGCTCGAACTTCGCCAGCTGCTGCACGGCTTCGTTGATGATCGCGAACGCTTGCGCGAGCGGCGGATAGAGGCGGTACGCGGCATCGGTGGGGACCATGCCGTTGGGCGTGCGCGAAAACAGCGGGTCTTCGAACAGAGTGCGCAGACGGCGCAGCGCATGACTGACCGCCGGTTGCGTGAGACCGAGCCGATCGCCGGCCGCCGTCAGACTGCGCAGGTCCCAGATCGCGAGGAACACGCGCAGAAGATTCAGATCGGCGATGCCGGGATTCAGTTTGTTCATGCGCAGCTCTCGCAAACTAAGGCACGTCGCTGGCCGCGCGACGCGCCGGTCAATATGCGGCGAGGTTACCGTAGATGCTGCGCATTGCAAAATGCGGCGTCGCCCCGCTGTACGGCGGCAGCGCGTGGAAATCGCGGCGCATCGCATCGCGCACCGGCGACGCGAGCGCATCGGTGAGCGCGCTCGCATCGTCGAACACGACCTTGTTGCGTTGCATCGCGCTCGCGCGCGCAAACGGCAAACCGCTGCGGCTGTCGATGCGCGTGTAGATCTCCATTTCGCGCAGCGCCGGCAATTGCAGCATCAACGGCGGATGATGCGCTAGATAGTGCGTCAGCCACGCGTTGAAGTCTTGCGCGACGCCTTCGTATGCGACCAGATAGGTGCAGCGTTGCGCGTTGTCTTCGACCGACGCAGCCTGCGGTGGCGCGAACATGCGCACGGCCATCACCTGCTGCGAGAAGCTTTGCGGGCTGAATTCGGCGCGCATGGCCGAATGCAACGCGTGCGCGATCGCGCCGTCAGGTTCGAGCGCGGCTTCGAGCGGCTCGAGTTCGTCGAAGTACCACTGCAGCACGCACGACGGCGCATC
Organism: Paraburkholderia sp. CI2; assembly: GCF_014201055.1. Classification (NCBI taxonomy): domain Bacteria; kingdom Pseudomonadati; phylum Pseudomonadota; class Betaproteobacteria; order Burkholderiales; family Burkholderiaceae; genus Paraburkholderia; species Paraburkholderia sp. CI2. The sequence goes on along the minus strand of NZ_JACHDL010000030.1, from coordinate 4,293 downwards.
CGCCGCCGGCGCGATACGCGCATCGACCCGTCCCGCGATCGGCTCGTGCACGATCAGCTTGCGCAGCCCCGCGACTTGCGTGGCGGCCCGCAGCAGCGCGGGCGGGTCCGTGAGCGATTGCCGCGCGTCGCTCGTGCCGATCAGAAAGAGACAGACCTGCATCGTCATGCCGCCTCGCAAGCCGCGACACCGGCACGCGCAAGCCGGTGGAACTGCCTGCCGAAGTAGACGAGTCCATCGCCGTCATCGCGCGTGGCGATCCGTTCGATCCGCACGAACATCACCGAGTGCGAGCCCACCGTCTTGCTGTCGACGATCTGTCCTTCGAGGCTCGCGAGCGCCTCGCCAAGCACCGGAGCGCCGAGCGCTCCCGGCTGCCACGCGCATTGATCGAAACGCGCGTCCATCGAGCAACCCGTCATGCCCGCGAACACGCGCGCCAGGTCCTGGCAGTGCGCGCCAAGGATGTTGATGCACAGGTTCGCGTTTTCGTGCATCACGTCATGCACATAGCTCGATTGATTGATGCACACCAGCATGGTCGGTGGCGTATCGGTCACCGAACAGACCGCGCTCGCGGTGATGCCGCAGCGCCCGCGCGGACCATCGGTCGTGATGATGTTGACGGCCGCGCCGAGGCAAGCCATCGCGTTGCGGAAGTGCGTGCGCGTTTCGTCGTGCGTCATGACAGTCGCTCCTACGTCGCTCAGGGATAGGGCGTGACCGGCGGTATGCCGACGAACAGCGCGCCCGACGCGTCGTAGGTGCCTTCGCCGAGAAACGCGTGCTGCGTGACGACGATCGAATCGCGCACCATCCGCTGCATGCGGCTCTCGCGATAGATCGCGCCGATGCCAGCCATCTTGTACGCCTGCATGACCACCTCGGCGCACGTATGCGCGGCATGCGTCGCGGAGAGCCGCAGCAGATTGGCCTCGCTGGGCGACACGGGGTCGCCCGCCATGACCGTGCGCCACGAAGTTTGCGCCGACTCGAAGAAGAACGCGCGCGCGCTGCGCAGATTCGCTTCCGCCTGCGCGAGACCCGAGCGATAGTACGCGCGGTCGGCAAGACGCGGCGCGCCGGTCGTCGTTCTGGTTACGCCGGACATAGCGGCCAGCAGGTCGAGCGCCGCGCGCGCGAGCCCGAGGTTCACAGCCGCATGCACCTGTGCCTGATATGCGACGACGGGGTAGCGGTAGAGCGGCTCGTCGATCAGCGGCGCACCGCCGCGCACGAAGGTCCATTGCTCGTCGACGAACTTGTTTTTCAGGCGCAGATCGTGGCTCCCGGTGCCTTGCATGCCGACCACGTTCCAGTTGTCGACGATCTCGACTTCGCTCGCCGGAAACACGGCCGTGAACGGCTTGCCCGCGTTCGCGTCGCCGACCTTGCCCGGCGCGCCACCGATGCCGACGCCGAGCCAGTCCGCGCCCTTGCAGCCGCTCGCGAAACGCCATTGACCCGACACGACGTAGCCGCCGGGCGCACGCCCGGCCGGTTGCAGGGGATACAGGCCGCCCGCGAAAACCTGGTCCGGACCGGACGCGTAGATGCGGGCCTGGGTCTCGACCGGCAGCGACGCGAGATACGTGTTCGCGGAGCCAAAGGCCGCGACCCATGCGGTCGAACCATCGGCGATCGCGATGCGTTCGAGCATCGCCAGAAACTGTGGCGGCGGCAGCGCGTCGCCGCCGAAGCGTTGCGGCGTGCTCGCGCGGAAGATGCCCGCGCGCTTCATCTTCAGGATCATGTCGCGCGGGACGTGTGAAACCGCATCGAACTCGTCGCGGCGACGCTCGACTTCGGTGATCAGGTCATCGAGCGACAGCGGGCCCGTGTATTCGGGGTAGTCCTCCTGCGTGTCGATGATGGGTGCGTCGGCGGTGCAAGCGCGGGCGCTGGCGATATGAACGGCGTGCATGCGCGTTACCTCTTGATTCGGTAATGTGAACGATGTCATTCGGTTTTCTGATGCGCTTCGATGCGCATCGCTTTCGGATAGGTCTCCCGGGCGAGCAGCGTCGCGATCACGGTGATCAGGCCGAGCACGCCGAGATACAGAGCGACCGGCGTCGCGCTGCGATAGTGCGCGAGCAGCGCCGTGGCGATCATCGGCGACAGGCCGCCGCCGAGCACCGAGGAGATTTCGCGCCCGATGCCAAGCCCCGAGAAGCGCAGATGTACCGGCAACAGTTCGCTGATGAACGCGGGCTGCGCGCCTTCGAGGATGCCGAGCGTGAGGCTGTTCGCCAGCACGAGGGCCGTGATCACTTTCCAGTATTCGCCGGAGCCGAGCAGCGCAAAATACGGCCATGCGACGAGCACCATCGCGATCGCGCCGGCGAGATACACGGGCTTGCGTCCGACCTTGTCGGTCAGGTAGCCGAAGAACAGCGAGAACGGAATCATCAGCAGCATCGAAAGAGTCAGGCCGCCGAGCATCCAGCTCGACTTGATGCCGAGGAACTGGCCATACGCGATCGAGAACGCGAAGAAGATGTACGACGCACCGCCTTCGCCGAAGCGCAAACCGAAGATCGTCAGCACTTCGCGAGGACATTGCCGCAACACTTCGATCACCGGCATGCGGCTCTCGTGACGCTTTGCCTTCGCTCGAGCGAACGCGGCGCTTTCGCCGACCGAGCGGCGCATCCACAAGCCCAGTGCGACGAGTGCGGCGCTGCAGAGGAACGGAATGCGCCAGCCCCAGCTCAGGAAATCGGCAGACGACAGGTTCTGCACCAGCAGGAACGCACCGGTCGACAGCACGAAGCCGAGCGCCGCGCCGCACGGACTCCATGCGGCGAGCGCGCCGCGCTTCGATTGCGGCGCGTTCTCATGGATCAGCAGGATGCTGCCGCTCCATTCGCCGCCCGCGGCGAGCCCCTGCACGATGCGCAGACACACGAGCAGCGCCGGCGCGGCGAGGCCGATCTGCTGGTAGGTGGGCAGCACGCCCATCAACATGGTCGCCGTGCCCATCGCGAACAGCGTCAGCATCGTCACGAGCTTGCGCCCGTAGCGGTCACCGAGATGTCCGCACAGCACACCGCCGATCGGCCGCGCGATGAAGCCGACCGTGAAGCCGCCGAACGCGGCGACGGTGCCGGTGAGCGGATCGCTGCCGACGGGGAAGAACAGCTTGCCGAATACCAGTGCCGCGGCCGTTCCATACAGGAAGAAGTCATACCATTCGAGGATTTGACCCAGCACGGCGGTCGTGACCGCGCGTCGTACGCCGCCCGTCGCGGCGGCGGATCGGCGTGATGCGAGCGGGGCGCTCAGATCGGAATTCACGGCGTCAGAGTTCATGGCTCAGGGAGAACGAAGATTGAGGTTCCCGCATGACGATGGCTCTACGCAGCGGGGCGAATCACATTCGGACGACATGGCTGCACGATATGAGCGGCGATAAACGCGGTCAAATTCGGGCCAAAAATGATCGATATGAATGGCGTGCATGGGCGACGCCCGGATCGAGCGACGCGCGAATGGTGAGGAATTCCAGGAGATGGCGCTACGGTGAGGGTTTACGGGAGCGGTGGTTGCGTCGGAACGGCGATGGGGATGAGGTGCGTCGAAGCGCGCAGCGCGTGCTTCGCTGGCTTCAGCGTTGCGGTGAACGATTGCGTTTCGGACCAGCGAGCGCGGAGCGCGTCGGTGTCCAGTGCGCGAAGAGCACGCTGGAATGCAGGGCTATAAGTTGAAGCGAGCTGTTGAGGTGAGGTCTTCCAGGATGGTGAGGATTTCCAGGAGTCGAGAGAACGACGCTTTGTGCGCCATGGTGAGGAGTTCCAGGAGGTCGGCCCCGCATTCGAGACCTCGCGCTCGCGGCAATTGCTCAATCCGGGTAGAACGGAAGCCTTTGGCTACCGAAAAACCTCACCTTGGGGACAATCGCCCACGTTGCTTACGGCTCCTCTCGCTGGCAGTGTCGATTCCTTCCCCGTCGCCGGGGTGAACCGTCAGCGCAACTCGACTTCCAGGCATCAAAGAAAAACGCCGAGGTTGCGGGCTTTGGGCTATGGCCGGCGGCACGCCCGTGGCTGGCCTTCGACTTTCAACGTTGTGATCTTATGATACATGAACCATACAGTTCATTTAACTTGACGCGGACGACCTCTATAACTATACTGCTCAGTATTGAAAAGCGAGCAAGGGAGCAGGGAATCATGCAAGAAAGACATTTGACGACGCGCCAGACCACCCGGATCGTCATCGTCGGCGGCGGCATCGCTGGACTTCTGCTCGCGACCAGGCTGGGCAACACGCTTGGCCGCAGCGGCCGCG